>NZ_RCVI01000142.1:0-19779 GCF_003667455.1 Micromonospora sp. CV4
GGCTGTGGGCGTACCCCCGGGTGGGCTGCCGGCGCGGAGCCGGCGGCGGCCGACGGCGCGTCGGCGGCGCTCAGGGTGAGCCGGCGTTCCATCCGCTCCAGGCGCTGGAGCAGGCCACCGGTGGAGTCGTCCGCGCCGGGCAGCAGCATCCGGGCGCAGATCAGCTCCAGCAGCAGCCGGGGCGCGGTGGTGCCGCGCATCTCCACCAGGCCGTCGTGCACGATGTCGGCGCAGCGCGAGAGCGTGCCCGGGCCGAGCTGAGAGGCCTGGGCGGCCATCCGCTCGATCTGGTCGGCCGGACCGTCGATCAGGCCCTTCGCGGCGGCGTCCGGCACCTGCTGGAGCACGATCAGGTCGCGCAGCCGCTCCAGCAGGTCCGACGCGAACCGGCGCAGGTCGTGCCCGGCCTCGGCGACCCGGTCGACGGTGGCGTACGCGGCGGCGCCGTCACCGGCGGCCAGCGCGTCGCACATCTCGTCGATCAACGCGGCGTCGGTGACCCCGAGCAGAGCGGCGGCACGGGCGTAGGTGACCCCCTCCTGCCCGGCGCCGGCGATGAGCTGGTCGAGCACCGAGAGGCTGTCCCGCATGCTGCCCCCACCGGCGCGGACCACCAGAGGGAAGACCGCCGGCTCGACGGAGACGCCCTCGGCCTGGGTGAGCTGCTCCAGGTACGGCCGGAGCACCTTCGGTGGGAACAGCCGGAACGGGTAGTGGTGGGTCCGCGACCTGATCGTGCCGAGGACCTTCTCCGGCTCGGTGGTGGCGAAGATGAACTTGACGTACTCCGGCGGCTCCTCGACCAGCTTGAGCAGGGCGTTGAAGCCCTGCGTCGAGACCATGTGCGCCTCATCGATGATGTAGATCTTGAAGCGGCTGCGGGCCGGCGCGAAGAACGCCTTCTCGCGCAGCTCGCGGGCGTCGTCGACACCACCGTGGCTGGCCGCGTCGATCTCGATGACGTCGATCGAGCCGGCGCCGTCGGTGGTCAGCGAGCGGCAGGACTCACACTTGCCGCACGGCTCGGGAGTGGGGCCCTGCTCACAGTTGAGGGAACGGGCCAGGATCCGGGCGCTGGAGGTCTTGCCGCAGCCGCGCGGGCCGGAGAAGAGGTAGGCGTGGTTGAGCCGGCCGCTGCGCAGCGCCTGCGACAACGGCTCGGTGACCTGCTCCTGGCCGATCATCTCGGCGAAGGTACGCGGCCGGTACTTGCGGTAGAGCGCCAGCGTCACTCGTCCCGCCTCCTCTCGACCGAGCCATTCTGCGCCGGTCGGGCGCGGGTGACCACCCACCACCCCGGGCGCCTGGGTTGCTGCGCGTTGCCGGCCTGGTCGCCGGGCTTGATCGACTCGGCTTCCTGGAAATCGCGGTGTCCCTGCGACCGGGACACCGCGACATCACTGATGTCGAGTGGATCAACCGGCCCACAGACAAAAAGGCCTCCCGTGCACCCGGCAGAGCTCGCTTATCCTTGCTGCCTTCCGGCCCTGGGGAGGTTCACGAGATACCGCCGCACGGGAGGTGCCGCCAAGCCTACCCGACCGCCCGTCGATCTTCAGGGGGTGGTGGGGTGGCCGGGCCGGCGGGGGCCTGTATCCTGGCTCGCGGAGGATTCGCCTAGAGGCCTAGGGCGCACGCTTGGAAAGCGTGTTGGGTTTACACCCTCACGAGTTCGAATCTCGTATCCTCCGCTCTCTTGAGCAGCACGAACGCCCGGCAGGTCCGTAGGGACCCGCCGGGCGTTCGTCTTGTGGGTCGCCAGGGCCGGCGGACGGACCGGCCCTGGCGTCGATTCGCAGGGGTCAGAACCTGCCCGCGGCCACGTCGGCCAGGGTCACACGGGTCACCGTGTAGTTGACGGTCACGCCCACGCTCTCCGAGACGTACTTGATCGGCAGGCCGGTTTCGGCGTTGATGGTCAGGCTGTCAGTGCCGCCGCCGCTGATCAGCGCGCCGGCGGCAAGGGTGAGCACCGGCTGGCCGTCGATGGTGCCCTGCTCGACCTTGACCTCGGGCATCTGCCCCAGCAGCCGCAGCACCCCGGCGCGGACCGTCGGGCTGCCGGCGCCGGCCTTCAGCGCGTCCACCGAGCTTCCCCAGACCCAGTTGTCGGTCAGGTTGCCCACGGTGGACGCGTCCTGGCCGGTGGCCTTGAGCTTCTCGTCGATCGCGGGACCGGACGGCTTGACGCCGGGCGCCTGGAGAGTTGGCGCGGTCTTCGGGTCCTTCACGTACGCGAGCGCCATCCTCTTGCGGGCCTCGTTGAGGTCGCCCTTGGCCGCGTACTCCGCCGCAGCGACCGCCTTCTTCCTCCCGGCCTCGCTGTCGCCGTCCCCGGCGGGCTTGCCCTTCACACTCGCCGGGAGGGCACCGCGGGTCTTGGCGAAGTAGAGGTCGCCGTTGTCGGCGAACACGTCCCACACAGCGACCTTGAGGCCGTCCGTGTAAACCTGGTTGCGCAGCACGAGCGTCGCGTCGCCCTCGGGCCGCGGGGCGGTGGTCAGATAGCCGACCAGATTCATCAGCGGGGCGTTCTCGGCGGTCGCACTGCTGGCCGCCGCCGAGTTCGGGGCGGCGAGGTTGGGCGCCGGGGCCTGGGTGCCAGTGGTGAGCACGGCGACCGCCGCGACAGCGGCGGCGAAGCCGGTGCCGGCAGTCGCGCGCCACGCCATGCGGCGGTGCCGCAGCTTCCGTCCGCGGCTCTCGATCTGGTCGAGATCCGGCGCGTACGGCCGATCCCCGACGATGCCCTGCAGAGTCGCGCTCAGACGTGCCTCGGTGTCGTGTGGCATGGTCAGATGTCTCCTCGGTTCAGTACGGACTTGAGCTTGATCAACGCCCGGCTCGTCTGGCTCTTGACGGTGCCCTCGCTGCACCCGAGGGCCGCTGCGGTCTCCCGCTCGCTGAGCCCCTCGAGAAACCGCAGGACGACGGTCGCCCGCTGCCGCGCGGGCAGCGACTGCAACGCCTGGAGCAGTTCGGCGCGGTTCACGACCTCGTCGGACATGTCCGCGACGGTGCTGTCGATGTCGGGTTGCACCGTGATGTTCCGGTTCCGGCGCCAGCCGCGTCGCGACTCGTTGATCAGGATGCGTCGCACGTACGCGGACGGGCTGTCGGCCCGCTGGACCCTGCGCCAATTGCTGTACGCCTTCGCCAGGGTCTCCTGGACAAGGTCGTTGGCCAGGTGCCAGTCCCCGCACAGCAGGTACGCCGTGCGGTGCAACGATGCGGCGATCCCCTGGACGAAAGCCCGAAAATCCTGCTCCGCGTCGCTCGCCGTCCCGGCTGGTCGGTGCTTCATTACGGTCGTCACATGGGGGGAGACACGCGTATGGGCGCGGACGTTGTCAAGGGTGTCGGATCTTTCTCGGGCTCAGCACGTCTGGCGCTCTCAGCGAACCACGCCCGGCGCTCCGAAAGCCCAGGTCCCCCGGTTTTCGGCCGACCCGATCGGGGCTCGGCGGCCCGCCCGAATCGCGCCTGATCATGCATTCCAGGTTCGTCCAAGGTTTCGACAAGGCGGCACCTCGAAGCTCATGCCAATCGGCGCCCACCGAGGGGCCGGAGCAGGCGAAGCAGAGGAGTGCGACGGACATGACACGGACCCTTGCCAGGCGGGTACTGCTGCCGCTGACAGCCGCACTGACCGCGATCCTGATGACCACGAACCCGGCGGCCGCCGCGGGCAACGACGACTACACGGTCTACACCTCCGTGCATGGCGGCGCGGTCGACTTCATCGACTACGGCCCCGGCGCCACCGGTGGTGGCAACAACGACGACTACCTGGTGATCCGCGACATCGCCGCGGACGGCCACGGCGTGCAGGTCTGGGCGTGGCTGCACGGGAAGTACCTCGGCACGAGGTACAACGGCGGCGGCGCGTGGAGTTCAATGATCTACGACCCGTACACCATCTTCCCGAACAACGTCGCGAAGAACGAGGTCATCGGGCTCAAGATCTGCCTGGTCGACGGGCAGGACAACCTGATCCAGCCGAGTTGCTCAAGCCTGGAGTGGCCCAGCATCGACGGCTGACCGGACCACGCCGGCACCCTTCGGAGGTACGCGAACAACGCCGAAGGGTGCCGGCTCCCCGACCGCCGCCGGATCCTGTGGTCTCATCGACGTCGTGGCGAACACGGCGTGGCAGTGGGACGAGACGTTGTACGCGGGCAGCGCGAGCCACTACAGCATCGGCCGCATGCCCTACCCGCCCCGGCTCGCCGAGGCTGTCGGGGAGACACTCGACCTCGACGGCACCGGTCGGCTCCTGGACGTCGGCTGCGGGCCCGGATCTCTGACGCTCCTGCTCGCGCCACTGTTCGAGGCGGCGGTGGGCGTCGACGCCGACCAGGGCATGCTCACCGAGGCGCGACGCAGAGCCGGCGAGGTCGGAGCCACGAACATCGAGTGGCGGCACCTGCGCGCCGAGGACCTGCCGGCCGACCTGGGCACGTTCCGGGTGGCCACGTTCGCCCAGTCGTTCCACTGGATGGACCGGCCTCTCGTGGCCCGTCGCGTCCGCGACATGCTCGCACCGGACGGCGTGTGGGTCCACGTCGCCGCCAACACCCACCAGGGCGTGGCCGACGACGAGACGCTGCCGTACCCCCGTCCGCCGTGGCGGCAGATCGACGACCTGGTCGCCAGCTACCTGGGACCGGTCCGCCGGGCCGGACAGGGGTGGCTCCCCGCCGGCACCCCCGGCGGGGAGGAGACGATCATGCGGCAGGCCGGCTTCACCGGCCCCACCCGCATCGAGGTCCCCGGAGGGGCGGTCGCGGAACGCAGCGTCGACGAGATCGTCTCGGCGGTGTTCTCCCTGTCCAGTTCGGCACCACGCCTGTTCGCCGACCGACTCCCCGCCTTCGAGGCGGATCTGCGTCGCCTCCTGTCCGAAGCGGCACGCGATGGTCGCTTCGCCGAGCGCAGACGCGAGGTCGCAGTGGTGATCTGGCGCCCCTGACTAGCCGCGCAGGCGGGCCCAGGAGAGGAAGCGGTCGGCCAGCCGGGCCGGGTCCGCACCGATGAGCTGTTCACCGGCCTCGACCTGGAGCGTCGCCAGGTAGACCAGCAGTGCCACCCGGTCGTGCCGATACTCGCCGAGCAGCCGCAACTTCGCCGCCGAACAGGGCCAGGCGATCCCGCATGCCTGGCAACGCCAGGTCGGGCGGCTGGGCAGGTGGGGAAGCGAACGGCGACCCCTCATCCGACCGCCAAGGAGCCACGCCGGGCCGGCGGACGGGTGGCAGTCGGAGGAGCCGGGGTGGCCAACCGATGCACGCCCTCAACCAGCACATACAGCGACCGCCGCGCTACCGCGTCGCCCTTCGGGTCCAGCTCGTACGCGTCGATCCAGAGCCACCCGTGGTAGGTCTGCCAGGCGAGGACCCGAATCACGCGGACCACGATCGGCCGGACGTACTGCGGACCTGCGGCCCGGGTCAAGCGCAGGAGATCGCCCGATCTCATCCGCGGCTCCGGCTTGTCCCGCACGTTTCCCCCTTCTCGCTGGGAGGGGCCGCCCATGAGTGCTCGCCCATAAGGCGGCCCCGGCACGAACGCGTCCGCCGGGTTCACTCCCTACCGGTCGCGCCGTCTACAAGCACCCTGCGAAGCGTGACGAGACATCAACAGCCCGTAGAAGATATGGTCGATAGACATTCCGAACATCCGACGGGAGACGCCGTGAACGACGCCTTGCGCGCCGCCCTTGGCGACACCGGGCACACGATCGAGTCACTCGCGGAGCAGGTCGGAGTAGATCCGAAGACCGTCGCGCGATGGCTGAACGAGGACCGCATCCCTCACCCCCGACACCGGGAGATGGCGGCAGGCGCTCTCGGGCGGCCCATCGGGGACATATGGCCGGACACCGCGAGACGTCGGGATCTCATCTGGTTCCGACCCTGGCAGGAGATTGAGCGTGACGCTCTCGCGCTGCGCTCGTATCAGTCGGTGGTGCTGCCGGGTCTACTCCAGACAGAGGCCTATGCCCGAGCGGTGCTCGCGGGCTCCGACGTCATCGCCCGGGGCGACGTCGAACGGCACCTGGCCTCTCGGCTCGCCCGGCAGAGCATCCTGTCGCGTGACGATCCGCCGCGCTTCACCGCCGTGGTTGACGAAGCGGTGTTGCGGCGTCCTGTCGGTGGGCGGGCGACGATGCGTGAGCAGCTTCAGGCACTGCTCGTCGCATGCGAGGCCCCGCACGTCCGCATGCACATCGTGCCGTCGTCGGTCGGTGCGTACGCTGGGTTGAACGGTCCATTCGTGATCGCCGTAGGCCCCGAGCACCGGACCGCGGGCTATCTCGACAATCAGCTTCAGGGCCAAGTCGTCACCGACGCGGAAGACATCGCGGCAATACTGACGGCGTGGGAGAACGTGCGTGGCGAGGCGCTGTCCCACTGGCAATCGGTCGACCTGCTCACGGAGGTGGCGAAGACATGGAACTGACCGGCGCGCGGTGGCACAAGAGCAGCCGCAGCAGCGGCAACGGCGGCGACTGCGTCGAGGTCGCCGACAACCTGCCCGACGTGGTCGCCGTCCGCGACTCGAAGAACCCTTCCGGGCCGGCCCTCACTTTCACCCCGACTGCCTGGCGCGCGTTCGTCGCCCAGGTAGCCGAGCGGGCCTAACCAACTGGGCGAGAGTCAGGGCCGAGGCATGCGCCTCGCAGCAGCAGCCGGGCCCACGCAGGCGACCGCGGGGCCGGTCGACCTCCTAACGGAAGTGGCGGAGACATGGAGCTGAACGGCGCCCGGTGGCGCAAGAGCAGCCGCAGCAGCGGCAACGGCGGCAACTGTGTCGAGGTCGCCGACAACCTGCCCGACGTGGTCGCCGTCCGCGACTCGAAGAACCCTTCCGGGCCGGCCCTCACCTTCACCCCGACTGCCTGGCGCGCGTTCGTCACCCAGCTCGCTCGGCGGGCCTGACCGGAACCGACGCGGCCGGGCCGCCCGGGCCGGGTGGGGCCCGCAGGGACCAGAGCGCAAGGGGTACGGCGGCGGCCGCGGCGGTCAGCAGGATCAGTCGGTGGTCGACGACTTCGAGCAGGCTCGCGCCGGCCAGCAGGGCCACGGTGGACGGGCCGAACGTCAGCGTGTTGACCGTGGACGCCACGCGGCCGACCAGCTCGCCCGGCGTCTCTCGCTGGACCGCCGTCCAGACGGTGACCAGCACCAGCGGCACGCCGAGTCCCACCGCCAGCCCACCGGCGACCACCGGTCCGACCGAGGTCGTGGCCCGCAGGGCAAGCCCGACGGCGAAGACCGCGACCGCACCGGCCACCACCCGCCGGTCGCCGAAGCGGCGCAGCAGCGATCCGGCGGCCAGGCCGCCGAGAAGGGACCCGACGCCCTGCACGGTGGCCAGCACGCCGTTGAACTCGGGCGGCCGTCCCAGACCGGCGTCCACCACGGCGTACGCGACGGCGCCGTTGAGCCCCATCAGCACCATCGTCAGTGCGGCGCAGCCGACGATGTGCCGCAGCACGCTGTGCCGGCGCAGGTGCCCCCATCCGTCGGCGAGCTGCCGGCTCCAGCGCTCGGCGGGCCCGGGTGACTGCTCGCGAACCCGCAACGACCAGAAGACGATGCCGGCCAGCACGAAGGTGGCCGCGTCCAGCAGCACCACCGGGTGCGCGCCGTACGCGGCGAAGAGCGCCGCTCCGGCCAGCGGGGCGAGCAGCTTCATCCCCTCGTTGATCGTGGTCCGCAGCCCGTTGAAGTCACCGAGCAACGGGCCGGGTACCACCGCCGGCACCAGCGCGGCCTCGGCCGCGTCGGTCAGCACGAAGGTGATCCCGTACGCGGTCATCACCGCGAAGATCAGCCACACCCGGGTCGCCGAGTCGACCAGCAGCAGCAACGGCAGCAGAGCCGCCATCACCGCGTGCAGGACGATCAGCAGCGGTCGGCGGCGGAACCGGTCGGCGAGCAGCCCGAGCAGTGGCCCGACCAGGGTGGGTGCCCACACCCCCAGGGTCACCAGGGCGGCGAGGCTGCTCGACCCGCTCAGATCCTTCACCCAGATGCCGGCCACCAGCAGCATCGCCGCGGTGCCGAAACCGGACACCAGCACCCCGCCGAGATAGCGGCCGGCGTCGCGGTTGGCCAGCACCCTGGCCGTACCCCAGCTCATCGCACCTCCCCGCCAGCGGCCGATTCTGCCCGAACGGCGGCCGCGGTGGGTGCCCACGGCGCCCGCCGGGTACGGTCCGGGGATCGACGCCGACGGGCCCGGATCCCGTCGTACACATGTTCTATCCACAGGCTGTGGACGGCGGAGGGTTGGATGGGTTACCAGCTCAGCACGGTGGTCGCGGACGCGGAACTGCTCCGCGAGCACACCACCGAGCTGGATCACGCGGTCCTCGGCGAGCTGCGCCAGGATTTCGCGCTGCTGCCGGTCACCCCGCAGTTGGTGGTGGAGCTGACCGGGTCACTGCCGGATTTCTCGGTGGACGACCGGAGCGCCGAGCACCCGTTCGGCCTGGTGTTGTCGTCGCCGCTGGTCGAGCTGCTGGCCCGCTGGTCGCAGTCCGGGCCGGTGGCGTACCTGGAGGCGGAGTTCGGCGGTGGCGCCGGCTACCAGTCGGCGGTGGTGTGGCTGGGCGGCGCGCGGTCCTGGGGGCCACGGTTCGACGACGTGCTCGACGCGCCGCGCGAGGAGTGGCCGATCAACATGGCGCTCGCCCGGCTCGGTGTCGAGCCGGGCGCGTGGATCGACCCGTTCGCCGAACTGGGGTTGCACCTGGAACGAAACACCGACGGTTGGCTGGCGCACGGGCGGCGTCGGCTCAGCGCCGACTACTGGGATGAGCTGGTCGAGCAGTGGGAGAACGGGTAACGCCCGGCCGATCCATGGCGGACCGGCCGGGCGTTGTCGTGCACGGTCTCAGTACAGCGGGCCGCCACTCTGCGGCCCGGCGATGCGGAGGCCGTAGCGCTGGGGCCAGACGACCTCGGTGCGCAGGGACAGACCACTCCACGTGCGGTCGAGCGGTTCGAGCCCGCCGGCGGAGCCGTGGAACGGAATGACGACCCCGGACGGATATCCGGCGAGGTCGCCGCCAACCTCTTCCCCGGTCGAGGCCACGACGGCGTCGAGCCCGCCCCTGCCGTTGAGGTTCAACAGGGCGACGGAGGCGCCGAACAGGTCCCCCCTCTCGGACCCGCCCGGAACGGTCGGGTGGTTCTGGTCGAACCCCTGGGCGCCGCTCCCCGTCAAGCCGGCGGCGGAGCCCTTGAGCAGGGCGACGCCACCGGCGTCGGCCAGCGAGCCGATGGCCTCGCCGGGGATGCCGACCAGCACGTCCGCTCTGCCGTCGCCGGTCACGTCACCGGTCGCCAGCGCACCACCGAAGCGGTCGTCGGACTCGGGGTCTCCCGGTACGCCGGCCGTACGCTGCGTGATGATCTGTACCGCACTGCTGGACAGGCCGGCGGAGCGGCCGGCGAAGGCCGCGACGAGGCCGCCGTTGATGTGCGGAGTCTGCGCGCCGGGCGCCCCGGCGATCACCTCGCCCAGCCCGTCACCGTTCACGTCGCCGACCGCGAGCGTGTCACCCAGGTACCACGCGATGGTGCCGGTCCCATCGTTCGGCTCCACCGCCGCTCCCGAGACCGCGGTGGCGCCGGTCGACGACACACCACTCGCCGAGCCCCACATCAGGGTGACCATCCCGCTGCCGTTTGAGGTCACGCCGTCGTCCTCACGAGGAGCGCCGATGACCAGGTCGTTGTAACGGTTGTTGTCGACCTTTCCGATCGCGAGCGAGAAGCCGAACTGGTCGTTGGCCTCCGCCCCGCCGGGCACCGCAGCCAGGTCCTGGTGGAGGTGCTGCGCTCCGGTCGCCGTGAGGCCGGTCGGCCCGCCCAGCAGGACGGTGACCGCGCCCGCGCTCGCCTTGCTTCCGATCGCCTCCCCGAACGCGCCGACGGCGAGGTCCTCGCGGCCGTCCCCGTTGATGTCACCGGCCGCGAGGGCGGCACCGAACCGGTCGTAGCTCTCCGGGTTGTCCGGAACATTCGGCGAATCCTGGTTGAAGTGGACCGCCGAGTCGACGACCAGGCCGGTGCGGCTGCCCGGGATGACCCAGACCCCGCCGGCGTGGGTCCTGGTGCGGGCATCCTGCTCGTCACTGTCGCCGATCGCCAGGTCGTCGTAACGGTCGCCGTTGAAATCGCCCGCCACCAGGGCCAGACCGAAACAGCTGCAGCCGCCGTCGGTTGGCAGGACGCCCATGAGGTAGTCGACCTGCGCGGCCGACGAGTAGCGCACGCTGACCACGCCGGTCGGGGTCTGGGGCAGGTTGTAGTTGAACGGGTCGCCGGTGGCCGCGATGTCGTCGACGCCGTCGCCGTCGAAGTCGGAGCGGCCGACGCCCGCGCCCCGTACCGGGGTGATCGTCCTCGGCAACGACACCCGGTGGTGCTGGAGAACGACGCCCTCGCGGGTGATGGTCCGGACGCCTTGCGCAGCCTCCGCCGGGACACTGAGTGCCAGGCTGGCCAGCACGGTGGAGACAACTAAGATCGGTGCACTTCGCTGCAAGGGAACCCCGCTTCCGTTAGGCGCCTGGACACAGTAGGCGGACGATTCGACTGCTGAAATAAGGCGAACGGGCAGGGCGGGCGACGACCGGGCATCCCCATCGACCAAACGGACTCCGGCGCTGGCGGCCGGGGAGTCTCGACGCCGCTCCAGAAATCCGGCGACCGGCAGCAACCTGAACGCCCCGGTTCCGTTGGGGACTGGGGGATTCCATGAAATTGCGACAATTTGCGTTTATTGCCGCGCTGCTGACGGCTGCCTCGATCGCCGGCAGCGGCGTGCCGCCACCGGGCCCGATCCCGGACGGACGGCCCGCCGGCAGCGTGGAGATCATCGATCTGAACGGTCTGCGCAACATCGAGTTCGGTGACACCGAGGACGAGCTGACCCGCCGGGGCATCCTGCGTACCGACCTGGACGCCTGCGGGCCGATGCTCGCCGGCCACGACACGGTCAGCCCGGTCTTCGCCGAGGACAAACTGGTGCTGCTCTGGGTCGGTGAGCTGATGCGGACACCGGAGGGCATCACGGCGGGCTCACCAGTCGACCAGGTCTGGTCCCGCTATCCGTCGGTCACCCGACTGCGGGCTCCACAGGGGACGTACCGGCTCGACGGGCTGCTCGCCCACCACGGCGACCGCGCGTACCTCTTCCTGCACGACGGACGCACGGTCCGAAAGACCATCGCCGGGTACGCCGACTGGGCCCGCCGCCTGTTCGACGAGGGCGCCGGACCCTGCTGATTCCGAGCGCCGAGCGGGCCGGTCCACGTCGGACCGACCCGCTCGACGCGCCAAAGCACCGTCAGCCGCGGAACGACCGCCAGAAGTCGTACGAGTGGGCCTCGGCGAAATCCCTCGTGCCCGACCCGCCGTCACCGGCCAGCACCCGCACGTACGGCGACCCGCCGCGCAGTCGGGGCCAGTCCGCCCGGCCCGCCCGCGCGAAGTCACTCCACACCCGGACCATCTCGTCGGACAGCCGCCGCTGCGTCGGCGTGAGCGCCTCGGCGTAGTCGACCGCGAACAGGTAGGGCAGCTCCGCGCAGTGGTACGCGCCGGTGGGGAACGTCGACTCGGGCCCGTCGGTGAAGAACGGCGCGTCGTCGTCGGCGAACTCGTAGGCGTACGTCGGCACCCGCCCGGCGAACTCCAGCGCGGCGGAGTAGATCGGCTCGGCGTAGTCGTGGTCGGTCAGCACGGCGGCCAACGTCTCGCTGGCGGAGTACGCGTCGTCGCGCGGGTAACGGGCCAGCACCTCCTCCGCCCGGTCACCGAAGGCGGCCCGTACCTGCTCGCGGTACTGCTCGTCGGTGAGCGGGCACGATTCGGGCTGCTGGTCCGGCTCCGGCGGCGTCGGGCAGTTCATCCCACTGCGTTCCATCCCCCACACCAGGAGCCGGGACTCGTCCCGGTTCATCCCGGTCAACACCGGCACCGGATGCAGTCGCCCGGCGGCCAGCGCCTCCGCCGGGTCCACCGGCAGCGTGCGGCCGTCGACGACCGGGCCGAGGTCGACACCGGCACCCGGATAGCCGGCCGCCTCGATCAACCGGGCGGGGTCCCGCCCCCGCAGGCAGGCGGCGACCGTACGGGAATTGGCGCAGCCGACCGTCCGGGCGAACTCGTCGGCTGCGACGGTCGCCGCCGCCCGGGTCTGCACCGGGTTGGCGCACGAGTTGCTCTGCAAGATCGCCCGGTGGAACAGGCCGGCGGAGGCCGGCGCGGCCAACTGCGCGCAGACACTTGTCGCTCCGGCCGACTGACCGAACAGGGTCACGTTGCCGGGGTCCCCGCCGAAGGCCGCCGCGTTGCGTGACACCCACCGCAGTGCCGCCTGCTGATCCTGGAGGCCGTAGTTGCCGACAGACCGGCCCCCGTCGGCGAGCGCCGGATGCGCCAGGAAGCCGAGCGCACCGAGCCGGTAGTTGACCGTGACGACGATGACGTCACCGCCGGTGGCCAGCCGCTGCCCGCCGTACACGTCTCCCCTGCCGAACCGGAAGTCGCCACCGTGCAGCCACACCAGCACCGGGCGCGGCGTCCGTGCGGAGGTGCGCGGCGTGGTGACGTTGAGGTAGAGGCAGTCCTCGGACTCCGAGGGATCGTCCATCGGCAGCCCCTGGAGTTGGGCGCACGCGTCCCCGGGCCGGGTCGCGTCGCGGACGCCGGTCCAGGTTGGAGCCGGCAGCGGCGGAGCCCACCGCAGCGCGCCCAGCGGCGGTCGGGCGTACGGGATCCCCTGGAAGGAACGGTGGTCCGCCGCTACGGTCCCGCGCACCGCGCCCAGGTCGGTCCGGACGACGGCCGCACTCCCGCCGGTGGCAGCCGAGGCTCCCGGGCCGACGGCCACCGCCGGCGCGAGCAGCGCGACGGCACCCAGCGCGGCGACCCACCGGGCCCGGCGGGCGGGCCGGATCGGAATGCTGGTCATGGTTCCCTCCGTTCGTCGGTAGCCGGTACGGCGTACGCACCGTGCTGCGGCGAGCATGCCGACCTGGCCACCAGTCGGCCAGGGAGCTCTAGTACGCCGGCCGTCAGCACCGGCGAACACCGACGGGCCGACGGTCGGCGCTCTAGTGCGCTACGGTCACACCCCGACCGGCGGGAGGCCGACCGTGACACAGATCGACGAGTCGACACCTCCGTATCTGCGCATCGTCGGGGAGCTGCGGCGGCGCATCGCGGAGGGCGAGTTGGGCCCCGGCGACCGGTTGCCGTCCACCCGGCAGATCGTCCGGGAGTGGGGGGTCGCGATGGCGACCGCCAGCCGGGCCCTCAGTGTGCTCCGTCAGGAGGACCTGGTCCGGGCGTTGCCCGGTGTGGGCATGGTGGTGACCGGCCCGGAGTCGACGGCGACCGTGCGGGGCGCGCGGGTCGACGCCCGGCGGAGGCCCAGCGGAGGGGTGACCCGCGAACAGGTGGTGCGGACCGCCACCGGGATGGCCGACTCCGAGGGGTTGGCGGCGCTGAGCATGCGGCGCATCGCGACCGAGCTGGACGTGCCGACCATGTCGCTGTACCGGCAGGTCCGCGGCAAGGAGCAGCTTCTGTTGCTGATGGCGGACGCGGCCTTCGCCGCCCATCGCCTGCCGCAGACCTTCCCGCCCGGGTGGCGAGCCCAACTGGAGCTGCTCTGCCGGCTCCAGTGGTCGATCTATCGGCGGCATCCCTGGCTGGCCCAGGTCATCTCGCTGACCCGCCCACTCATGGCGCCGCACGCGGTCGCGCACACCGAATGGGCCCTGCGCGCCCTGGCCGGGCACGGCCTGGACCAGCACACGCAGCTCCACCTGGTGGCCGAGCTGGCCAACCACGTACGCGGAACGGCGGTCAACCTTCAACAGGGGGCCGAGGCGGAACAGGACACCGGCCTGACCGACGACGAGTGGATGGTGGCTCAGGCCGAGGTATTGGCCGGGCTGCTGGCCGCAGGCGAATTTCCGCACCTGGCCCGGCTCGCCCGGTCGGAGATCGACCTCAACGCCGACAGCCTGTTCGAGTTCGGCCTGCAACGGCTCCTCGACGGGGTGGCGGTGCTGCTCCGAGGGTGAGCGCTGGTCGCCGGGCTCAGGTGGCGCGCTCGGGTAGCCGCGCCCCGGACGCGGCCGCGAAACCGGCGAGCGCGATCTCGGCCGCCTGCTGCAGGTCCTCCCGGCTGACTCCGGCGGCGGCGTGCACCGCCTGACCTTCGGTGACGATCATGACGAAGCGGGCGAGCGCGGCCGGGTCGGCGTCGGCGGGTAGGTCGCCTTCGGCGACGGCGCCGGCGAACCGTTCGGCGAGGGCGTGTTCACCGGCGAGGCGGCTGGCGGCGAGAAACCCGGCGACCGGCGCGTTCTCGTCGGAGCAGGCTGTGCCGCCCTGGATCGACAGGCAGCCGGCCGGACGGTCGGGCCGGGTCACGGCGAGCACGTTGTCCCGGAGCAGGGTGGCGACGACCTGGTACGCGGTGGGTTGGGCGATCGCGTTCCGCGCGTACCCCATGTCCTGTTCGGCGTAGCGGGCCACGACCTTGCGGAACAGCTCCTCCTTGCCGCCGTAGGCGGCGTAGAGGCTGGGTTTGTTGATGCCCATGGCGGCGGTGAGGTCGCTCACCGACGCGCCCTCGTAGCCCTGGCGCCAGAACACCTCGACCGCGCGCTCCAGCGCCGCCTCGGCGTCGAAACCCCGTGGTCGTCCCCTCTGCGGCACGGCTGCACCACCTCCCGCCAGCCATGCTACCCGCGGCGCAACCGATCGGTACAGAAATTTGCGGACCGGGCTGACGGTTGCTACGGTCAGATACGTACCGCTCGGTACAGAATCCTTGGAGGATGGTGTGACGACTCGACTGAACCCCTCGCTGCCTGCGGTCGGGCTCTGGAGCATGGAGCTGCGTGGCGCCGGGAACCCGGCCGTCCGGGATGCGGCGACCGAACTCGACGAGCGGGGCTTCCGGGCGCTGTGGGTGCCCGGTCTCGACGGCGTCGGGGCCGTCGACGACGTCGCACACCTGCTGGCGGCCGCACCGCACGCCACGGTCGCACTGGGCGTGCTGGCGATCTGGGGCCAGGACCCGGTGGCTCTCGGTGACCGGCTGGCCGCGCTGGACGCCGCACACGGGCCCCGGACGATCTTCGGCTTCGGGGTGAGCAACGCCCACTCCGCCGCCCAGGCTGGCCAGGACTACGGCCGGCCGGTGGAGACGATGGGCCGCTGGCTGGACGCGCTGGACGCCGCGCCCCGGCCGGTTCCCGCCGGGCGCCGCATCCTCGGCGCGCTCGGTCCGAAGATGGCGGACCTCGCTGCCGACCGGACGGCCGGATGGCACCCGTTTCTCGTGACCCCCGACTACACCGTGACGCAGCGGAACCGTGTCGGCGCGCGGCCGTTGGTCGCACCGCACCTGGCTGTCGTCCTCGAAGAGGACCCGCAGCGAGCCCGCGCCGCCGCTCGGGCGGGGATCGGCATGTTCATCGGCTTTCCGACGTACCGGGCCAACCTGGCCCGCCTGGGGTTCACCGAAGACGACCTGGTCCCCGGCGGCAGCGACCGCCTGATCGACGCCGTGGTCGCCTGGGGTGACCTGGACGCGGTGGCCACGCGCATTCGGGAGCACCTGGACGCGGGCGCGGACCACGTCGCCCTCCACGTGCTGCGCCCCGACGGTCCGGATCGGACGGCGCTGCCCCTCGCGGAGTGGCGCGACCTGGCGAACCTCCTGCCGAGCTTCGCCGCCACCCCGACAACTCACTGACCACCGGCCGGCACGACAGCCGGCCGGACATCCGCACCGCAACCTGAGGAGATCCATCGTGGGACAGCTCGACGGCAAGACCGCCCTCGTCACCGGGGGCACCACCGGCATCGGCCTGGCCGCCGCCCGCCGCTTCGCCGCCGAAGGCGCGTACGTCTTCGTCACCGGCCGGCGCAAGGGCCCGCTGGACGAGGCGGTGACCAGCATCGGCGCCAACGCCACCGGCATCGCCGGCGACGTCAGCAACCAGGACGACCTGGACCGGGTGATGCGGGCGATCCAGGCTCGGGGCGCGGGGCTGGACGTGGTGTTCGCCAACGCCGGAGGCGGGGAGTTCCTTCCGCTGGGCTCGATCACGGTCGAGCACATCACGAACACCTTCGACACCAACGTCTACGGCACCATCTTCACGGTGCAGAAGGCCCTGCCCCTGCTCAACGACGGAGCCTCGGTGGTGTTGTCCGGCTCGACGGCCGCCGTCAACGGCACTCCGGCGTTCAGCGTCTACGCCGCCTCCAAGGCCGCCATCCGTTCGTTCGGCCGCACCTGGGCCGCCGAGTTGATGGACCGGCACATCCGGGTCAACACCCTGGTTCCCGGCTCGACCGAGACCCCCGGACTCGCGGGCCTGGCGCCCAGCCCGGAGGAGGCACCCGGCCTGCTGGAGGCCATCGCCTCGGGCGTGCCCATGCGCCGGGTGGCCCACCCGGACGAGATCGCCAACGCCGCGCTCTTCCTCGCCTCCGACCAGAGCAGTTTCATGACCGGCGGCGAACTCTTCGTGGATGGCGGCGAGCAGCAGCTCTAATGCAGAAACGCCCGGCCGATCCTCGCGGATCGACCGGGCGTTTCTGCATTTCAGGAGCGGTGGCGGAGGGATTTGAACCCTCGGAGGGCGTTAACCCTCACACGCTTTCGAGGCGTGCTCCTTAGGCCGCTCGGACACGCCACCGCCGACGAGGGTACAGGACCACTGGTTCCCACTCCGAACCGGTATCGCCCGAGCCGGCCTGGCAGGATCTTTGCCATGAGTACGCACATCGGCGCGAAGCCGGGAGAGATCGCCGAGCGGGTCCTGATGCCGGGCGACCCGCTCCGGGCCAAGTGGATCGCGGAGACCTACCTCGAGGGCGCCACCTGCTACTCGACGGTCCGAGGCATGCTGGGCTTCACCGGCCGCTGGAACGGCGTCGAGGTCTCCGTCCAGGGCTCCGGCATGGGCATGCCGTCCGCCTCCATCTACGCCCACGAGCTGATCAACGAGTACGGCGTGAAGACGCTGATCCGGGTCGGCTCCTGCGGCGCCCTCAGCACCGACCTCCAACTGCGCGACGTCGTCGCCGCGATCGGGTCGTCCACCGACTCGAACATGAACCGGATGCGCTTCGACGGGTTGATCGACTACGCGCCGGTGGCCGATTTCGGGCTGCTGCGTACCTCGGTCGAGGTGGCCGAGCGGCGCGGCATCAGCATGCGCGTCGGGCCGATCCTGGCCGCGGACGCCTTCTACACCGACCGGCCGGACCTCTACGACACCCTCGCCGATTACGGCGTGCTGGCGGTGGAGATGGAGTCGGCGGCCCTCTACACGATCGCCGCCCGGTTCAAGGCCCGCGCGCTGACCGTGCTGACCGTGAGCGACCACATCAAGACCGGTGAGAAGACCACCTCGGAGGAGCGGGAGCAGACCTTCAGCCAGATGGTGGAGATCGCCCTCGACACCATCGTCGCCTGACCCGTCGGGTCGGCGGCACCGCTGAGAGCGCTATGACTCTGGGGCATATTTATACCTCAGAGTCATAGCGCTTCCTGGTGTCCTGGCCCCCGGCGCGACACGCCGGATCGGGCCTCAGCGGAAGAAGGCCCGCAGCACGGCCGCGGTCTCGGCCTCCAGCACGCCGCCGTAGACCTCGGGGCGGTGGTTGAGTCGGCGGTCGCGCAGCACGTCCCACAGCGAGCCGGCCGCGCCGGTCTTCGGCTCCCAGGCGCCGAAGACGACGGTGGAGACCCGGGCCAGCACCAGCGCTCCCGCGCACATGGTGCACGGCTCCAGGGTGACCACCAGGGTGCAGCCGTCCAGCCGCCACCGGCCGGCCCGCTCGGCGCCCCGGCGCAGCGCCAGCACCTCGGCGTGCCCGGTGGGGTCGCCGGTCAGTTCCCGCTCGTTGCGCCCGATCGCCAGCTCGGTCCCGTCCGGGCCGTAGAGCACCGCGCCCACCGGCACGTCGTCCACGTCGGCGGCGTTCACGTCGTCGACGGCGGGGCCGGTGACCGCGACCTCCAGGGCACGCCGCATCCACAGCTCGTGCCGCTGCCGCCGGCCGACCTCGCCCGGGTCGGCCAACCCCTCGTGGGCGCCCGGTCCGGCGCGGCCCACCGCGCCGGGGGTCGGCTGCCCCGGCCGGATCGTCTCCAGCTGGGGATCCGTAGCGTCGGCGGGCTCCCCGCCGCCCACACCGCTCGATCCCGTACCGGTGGGATCAGACCTCACGCAGGTCCTCGACCTCGTCGGCGCAGCCGAGCACCTCGCAGATCTCGGCGGTGACGTCGGCCGGCAGCATCCCCTCGTGCGTGCACAGGGCCAGCAGTTTCTGCGCGGAAATGCCCAGGTTGGCGAGCAGGTCGGCGTCGCCCACCGGGTCGGCCTCCGGGTCGACGGCGGGCTGCTCGCTCTCCTCGTCGCCGCTGGTCGCCGGGCGCGGCTCGTCGCCGTCGTCGAGCCCGGTGACCGAGGTCTTCAGGTCACCGACCAGCAGCGAACCCAGCCGGGACTCCTCGGCGTACGCCGAGTCCGATCCGAACACCCTCAGGTCCTCGCCCTCATCCAGGCGCAGGATCACCAGGTAGGCGTCGTCCGCCTCGACGAAGAGCAGCGAGATGTCGGCCTCCTGGTCGACGTCACGCAGCCGGTCGGCGACCTCGTCGAGGTCGGTGGCGCCACGCAGGCTGACCTCGGCGGCGGTCCAGCCGCTGTCGTCGCGCACCACGGCCGCAGCGAAGTACGACACGGTCCCCCCAATAGCCCTCGGCACAGCGCCGACTCGTTACGCGTGCACGTTAGCCGGTCGGGTCGGCAGGCGACCGGTCAACGCCCCGAAGGGCCGGTCATTCCTGACAAAGTCGGATCAGCCGGCTACCCGACGGCGGGTGGCGATGAGCTGGCGCAGACGCTCGGTGCGCAGCCGCTGGGGCCGGTTGCGCTGACGTACCTGCCGGGCTCCCGCCAACTCGGCGAGCAGCTGCAGGCGGCGGCGGCTTCGATCGGGGTCCTGCCGCGGGGTGGTCCAGGCCATAGTGCCGAGCGTGCCCAGTCTCGGCGGCCACGTCAAGACGGCGTTCGCTACGCAGCCAACCGGGCACGCGGCGCAGTCACCACAGCGGCCAGTCGCCGGCGGTCGCCCACCGGACCGCCACCACGGCGGCAGCGATGCTCCAGCCACCGGCGGTAACGATGGCCACCCCGGTGGCCACCCCCCGGTCGCCGAAGCGCACGAGCACCAGGGCGGTCAGCCAGGCCAGCAGACCGGCCACCACCGTCCACCACGCGTAGGTGGCCACGTCGGTGCCGAGCAGACCGAACAACAACAACCAGGCGGCCGCCGCGCCGCCGCCGGTGGCGACACCGCCGCCGGTGACCGGGTGCGGTTCGCGGTAGGTGGGGCGGGTCGGTGGCCCGGCCGGAAAGAGCCCCGAGGGGGTACGCGACGCCGGGCGCGCGACGGCGTCGGGATCCGGGCCGGGATCGGGCCGGGCGATGGTCACCGTCGCTGCCCTCCCCTCACGCGCGTCGCTCGTGCCCACGCTACCGGTCTGCCAGGATGACCGGATGCCCTCGCCGACGATCGGCCGCCGCGCGCGCACGGCGTACCCGATCCTGCTGCTGCTCGCCCCGGTGCTGGCCGCCGGTTGCGCGACCACCCGGCCGGGAGTGCCACCGGGCGGCGCCGCGCCGACGCCGCCGTCGGCGTGGCGGATGGC
>NZ_RCVI01000141.1:0-19757 GCF_003667455.1 Micromonospora sp. CV4
CCCCCCGCCCGCCGCCCCCCGCTGCGGTGATCAAGAGGTTTGCGTCAGCCCGAGCCCGGATCCTGACGCAAATCTCTTGATCACCGGTCTGGGCGGGGTGGTGCCGGGAGGGAACCGTGCTCGTTCATGGAAGTAGTGGCCTCGCCCATCGGGCGAGGCCACTACTTCCTGGATCGAGCGCGATCTTGCCGCCGGAGCGGGCGAGCGCGATCCTGCCGGGTCAGCTGGCTTCGACGATCATGCCGGCGCCGACGGTGCGGTTGGTGGCCTCGTCGATGATGACGAAACCGCCGGTGGTCCGGTTACGCCGGTACTCGTCGGCCAGCAGCGGCACCGTGGTGCGCAGTCGTACGCGGCCGATCTCGTTGAGCCGCAGCGCGTCGGCCGACTCGTCGCGGTGCAGCGAGTTGACGTCCAGCCGGTAGTGCAGCCCGCGCACGATGGCCCGCGCCGACCGGGTGGTGTGCTTGATCGCGTACCGGCCGCCGACCTGCAACGGGCGGGTCTCGTCCATCCAGCAGACCATCGCCTCGATGTCCTGGGCGACCGCCGGCGCGTTGTTCGGCCGGCAGATCAGGTCCCCCCGGGAGATGTCGATCTCGTCGGCCAGCCGTACCGTCACCGACATCGGTGGGAACGCCTCCGCGACCGGCCCGTCGGCGGTCTCCACCGCGGCGATCCGGCTGGTGAAGCCGGACGGCAGCACCATCACCTCGTCGCCCGGCTTCAGCACGCCGGAGGCGACCTGGCCGGCGTAGCCACGGTAGTCGGTGACCGTGGTGGACTGCGGCCGGATCACGTACTGCACCGGGAACCGGACGTCGACCAGGTTGCGGTCGCTGGCGATGTGCACCCGTTCCAGGTGGTGCAGCAACGACGGGCCCTCGTACCACGGCATGTTCTCCGACCGGGTGACGATGTTGTCGCCGCGCAGCGCGGAGATGGGCACCACGGTCAGGTCCGGCACGTCGAGCTTCGCGGCGAACGCGGTGAACTCGTCGGCGATCCGCTCGTAGACCTCCTGCGACCAGTCCACCAGGTCCATCTTGTTGACGCAGAGGACCAGGTGCGGCACCCGGAGCAGCGAGCAGAGGAACGCGTGCCGGCGGGACTGCTCGACCAGGCCCTTGCGCGCGTCCACCAGGATCAGCGCCAGGTCGGCGGTGGACGCACCGGTGACCATGTTGCGGGTGTACTGGATGTGCCCGGGGGTGTCGGCGATGATGAACTTGCGCCGCGGCGTGGCGAAGTACCGGTACGCCACGTCGATGGTGATGCCCTGCTCCCGCTCGGCGCGCAGGCCGTCGGTGAGCAGCGCCAGGTTGGTGTACTCGTCCCCGCGGGCCGCGCTGACCGCCTCCACCGCGGCGAGCTGGTCGGTGAAGAGCGACTTGGTGTCGTAGAGCAGCCGGCCGATCAGGGTCGACTTGCCGTCGTCCACGCTGCCGGCGGTGGCGAACCGCAGCAGGTCCATCGGCCGGGCTTCGGGGGCCGGGGCCACGATCTCGGTGGTCATCAGAAGTAGCCCTCCCGCTTGCGGTCCTCCATGGCGGCCTCGCTGACCCGGTCGTCACCACGGGTGGCGCCGCGCTCGGTGATCCGGGTGGCCGCCACCTCCTCGATGACCTTCTCCACGGTGTCCGCGTCCGAGCGGACCGCCGCGGTGCAGGAGGCGTCGCCCACGGTGCGGTAGCGCACCTGCGCCTTGAAGCGCTCCTCACCCGCCCGGGGACGGAAGAACTCGTTGACCGCGTAGACCATCCCGTCCCGCTCGATCACCTCGCGCTCGTGTGCGTAGTAGATCGACGGCAGCTCGACCCGCTCCCGGGCGATGTAGTGCCAGACGTCCAGCTCGGTCCAGTTGGACAGCGGGAAGACCCGGATCGACTCGCCCGGGTGGTGCCGGCCGTTGTACAGCGACCACAGCTCGGGTCGCTGGTTCTTCGGGTCCCACTGGCCGAACTCGTCGCGGAAGCTGAACACCCGCTCCTTCGCCCGGGCCTTCTCCTCGTCCCGGCGGGCGCCACCGAACAGCGCGTCGAAGCGGTGCTTCTCCACCGCCTCCAGCAGCACCGGCGTCTGGATCCGGTTGCGCATCCCGTCGCCGGACTCCCGGACCAGGCCGCTGGCCAGCGCCTCCGGCACGCTCGCGACGACGAGCTGCAACCCCAGCTCGGCGACCCGCCGGTCGCGGTATTCCAGGACCTCGGGGAAGTTGTGCCCGGTGTCCACGTGCATGACCGGGAAGGGGATGTTGGCCGGGGCGAACGCCTTCTGCGCGAGCCGCAGCATGACGATCGAGTCCTTGCCGCCAGAGAAGAGCAGCACCGGGCGCTCCATCTCGGCGACCACCTCGCGCATCACGAAGATGCTCTCGGCCTCCAGCGCGTCCAGGTGGGAGACCCGGTAGGCCGCGGGGGCGGTCATGACACCGGCTCGATTCGCTCGCTCATCCGATTTCCAGACCTTTCCGGTCGGGCATGTCAAGAAGTGCCTCAGGCTACCCGGAATGCCTCTGCAGCGCTGCGAGCAACCGGGAGGCGAGATCCCTGCGGCAGACCAGCAGGTCCGGCAGGCGCGGATCCGCCTCGTTGTATCTCAGCGCAGAACCGTCGATACGGGAAGCGTGCAGTCCGGTGGCCGTCGCCACAGCCACCGGCGCCGCCGAGTCCCACTCGTACTGCCCGCCGGCGTGAATGTAGGCATCCACCTCGCCGGTGATCACCGCGGCGATCTTCGCCCCGGCCGACCCCATCGGCACCAGTTTCGCCCCCACGTCCTCGGCCAGGTCGGTGAGGAACACCGGCGGCCGGCTCCGACTCGCCGCCAGCCGGATCACCCGCGTGCCGGCCGTCGCGGCCTCCACCGTCATCGGCGGGTACGCCGGCGGGTAGTCCGTGCCCAGCACCCGGTGCTGCGCCGGCAGTCCCACCGCGCCGGCGACGAGCCCGTGCGGACTCGGCGCGCTGCGGGCCCAGAGCGCCACGTGCACCGCCCAGTCCGAGCGGCCCTCCTCGGCGAACTCCCGGGTGCCGTCCAACGGATCGATGATCCACACCCGGTCCGCGGCCAACCGGGACACCGCCTCGGCGTTCACCTCGGCCGCCCAGGCCAGCCGCGACCCCTCGTCCTCCTCGGAGAGCACCGCGTCGCCCGGCCGCCACTTCGCCAGCTCCGTGCGGATCAGGTCGTGCGACACCTTGTCCCCGGCCGACTTCAGCGCGCCCGCGTCCGCGAAACCCAGCTCCGCCCGCAGGTCGAGCAGCGCCTGACCGGCCCGGGCCGCCAACCACCGGGCGAACGCGCCGTCGATCATCGGAGGACTGCTCATTGCCCGCTCCCGTCGCCTCGCCGCGACCCGTGCCCACCCGGGTCGCCACACCGCGACCCGCGTCGCCGGTCGCGGCACGCCGAAAGGCGCAGACTACCGGCCCGCCGACCCCGATCCGGTACGCCCCGCCCGGCTCAACCGCCGTGGTAGAGGTTCTGCGTCGGCTCCACGCCCTTGACGATCACCGACTCCACCACGTCGGCAGCCCGGTCCACCAGGAAATCCAGCTCCTTGCGCTCCGCGGCACCGAAATCCGACAGCACGTAATCCGCCGGATCCTGCCGCCCCGGCGGCCGGCCGACGCCGAACCGCACCCGGATGTACTCCTTGGTGCCCAGCGACTTCGACATCGAGCGCAGGCCGTTGTGCCCGCCCTCGCCGCCACCGCACTTGACCCGCACCTGGCCGTACCCAATGTCCAGCTCGTCGTGCAGCGCGATCACCTGCGCCGGCGGCACCTTGTAGAACTGCGCCAGCGTCGCGACCGGCCCGCCGGACAGATTCATGTACGTCAGCGGCTTCGCCAGCACCAGCTTCGGCCCGCCGAAGCCCAGCCGTCCCTCGGCCACCTCGGCGACCGCCCGCTTGTGCCGGCCGAACCGCGCGCCGACCCGCCCGGCCAGCAGGTCGGCCACCATGAACCCGACGTTGTGCCGGTTCCCGGCGTACTCCCGACCCGGGTTTCCCAGGCCGACCACCAGCCACGGCCCCGCCTCGTCCGTCACGACCCGCCCCTCCCGACGTCCGTCCCACCGACTGCCGATACGACGACAGGCGCCCCCGAACACTCGGGGACGCCTGCCGCACAGTACGAACCGATCAGGCCTCGGTACGCGCCTCGGTGTTCTCCCCGCCCTCGGCGGTCGGGGCGGCGTCCGCGCCCTCGGAGTCCTCGGTGACCTCGCCGACCTCGGCCTCGGCCTCCTCGGTGGCCACCTCGACCTCGGGCAGCGTCGCCTCGAGCTGCTCGGCGGTCGGGGCGGCGGTCACCGCGGCGACCGTCAGCGCCGGGTCGACGGCCAGCTCGACACCGGCCGGCAGCTGCACGTCGCCGGCGGTCACCTGGGAGCCCGCCTCCAGGCCCTCGATCGACGCCTCGAGGTGGTCCGGCACCTTGGTGGCGTCGGCGGTCACCGAGAGGGTGTCGTGGTCGTGCACGATCAGGGTGTCCCGCGCGGCCTCGCCGGTCAGCTGGACCGGGACCTCGACGGTGACCTGCTCGCCCCGGCGGACCAGGATGAGGTCCACGTGCTCGAAGGTGTCGCGGATCGGGTCACGCTGGATCGCCTTCGGCAGCGCCAGCACCTGGGTGCCGTCGGTGATGTCGATCGCGAAGAGCTGGTTGGCGCCACCCTTGCGGATCGCCGCGGCGAACTCCCGGGACGGCAGCGCGATGTGCTTGGGCTTCTCGCCGTGGCCGTACAGCACGGCGGGCACCTTGCCGGCCCGGCGGGTACGACGGGCACCACCCTTGCCGAACTCGGTACGGGGCTCGGCGCTGATCTTTACCTCGGACACGGGGAAACTCCTGATGCTTTCGCTGCGGCGGCTTGTCGTCTTGCGGTGCTGGGGCGAGGGGCTCGCTGGGGCTCATGCGTCATGAACGACTGCCCGGAGCACCGCGTCGATGACGGTGCCTCCGTGCGGCGCTGTTCAGCGGCCCGCCGGGCACCCTCGCCGTGGCAACCGCACCAGTCTACCCGAGGTGATTCCGGGGTTTCCGGCAGTCCCCAGGTCACCGCTCCCACCGGCGTGCCGGCCGCGCGCCCGACGCCGGTCGGGCGCGTTCCCGCCGGCGTCCCAGCCGGCGGGAACGGGCCTCACCGCGGTGCGACGCTCAGCTCAGGCCACCGAAGAGGGTGGTCACCGAGCCGTCGTCGAAGACCTCCCGGATCGCCCGCGCCAGCAGCGGCGCGATCGACAGCACGGTCAGCTTGTCCAGTTGCTTCTCGGGCGGCAGCGGCAGCGTGTTGGTCACCACGACCTCGCTGATCGGGCTGTTCTTCAGCCGCTCGGTGGCCGGGTCCGACAGCAGCGCGTGGGTGGACGCGACCACGATCTCCGCCGCGCCCGACTCCTTGAGGATGTCCGCCGCGCCGGTGATCGTGCCACCGGTGTCGATCATGTCGTCGACGATCAGGCAGACCCGGCCCTCGACCTCGCCGACCACCCGGTTCGCCACCACCTGGTTCGGCTTCATCGGGTCGCGGGTCTTGTGGATGAACGCCAGCGGGCAGCCGCCCAGCCGGTCGGTCCACCGCTCGGCCACCCGCACCCGACCCGAATCCGGCGCCACCACGGTCATCGGTCGGCCCGCGTACTTGTGCTCCACGTACTCGGCGAGGATGTCCATCGCGAAGAGGTGGTCGACCGGGCCGTCGAAGAAGCCCTGGATCTGCGCGGTGTGCAGGTCGACGGTGAGGATCCGGTTCGCGCCGGCCGTCTTCAGCAGGTCCGCCACCAGTCGGGCCGAGATCGGCTCCCGACCACGGTGCTTCTTGTCCTGCCGCGCGTACGGGTAGAACGGCAGCACCACGGTGATCCGCTTGGCCGACCCCCGCTTCAGCGCGTCCACCATGATCAGGGTCTCCATGACCCAGGTGTTCACCCCGTGCGTCACGGACTGCACCACGAAGGCGTCCGAACCACGCACCGAGTCCTTGAAACGTACGAAGATCTCGCCGTTGGCGAACTCGTACGCGTCGGCCGGCGTCGGCGCGACGCCGAGCACCTCGCCGATCTCCTTGGCCAGCTCCGGAAAGCCCCGTCCGGAGAAGAGCATCAGGCTTTTGCGGTTTTCGGCGACGATGCTGCCCATGGGCCCGTCTGCTCCCGTTTGTCGGTGGTACCCGGCCCGGTGGTGGTGGGTCGGGGACTATTCGGTTGCAGTATCTCCCGCGCCGGAGGCGCCGCCCACCGTCTCGGCCCGCCCGTGCATTGCCTCACTGTCGCTTGCGGCGCCGGCCACACCCGACGCACCCTCAGCGCCGCGGGCCCGCTGCGCGGCCTCCGCCGCGGCCGTTCCGGCGCGTCGCTTCACCACCCAGCCCTCGATGTTGCGCTGGCGTGCCCGGGCGACACCCATCGCCCCCGGCGGTACGTCGTCCACGATGACCGAGCCGGCCGCCGTGTACGCGCCATCGCCCACCTCGACCGGCGCCACGAACATGTTGTCCGCCCCCGTCCGCGCGTGGCTGCCGATGACCGTGCGGTGCTTGTTGACGCCGTCGTAGTTCACGAAGACCGACGCCGCGCCGATGTTGCTCTGCTCGCCGATCGTCGCGTCACCCACGTACGTCAGGTGCGGCACCTTGGAGCCCGCGCCGATCTCCGAATTCTTCACCTCGACGAACGTGCCGACCTTCGCCTTCCCGGCCAGCCGCGCCGCCGGCCGCAGGTACGCGTACGGCCCTACGCTGGCGTCCGCGCCCACCTCCGCGCCCACCGCGTGGCTGCGCACCACCGACGCGCCGGCGCCGACGATCGTGTCGACCAGCGTGACGTCCGGACCGATCTGCGCGCCCGCCCCGACGACCGTGCCGCCGCGCAGCTGGGTGTTCTGGTCGATCACCGCGTCGCGGTCCAGGGCCACCGTCACGTCGATCCAGGTGGTCGCCGGGTCCAGCAGGCTCACGCCGGTGCGCATCCACGCCTCGTTGACCCGGTCACGCAGCAGCCGGCGCAGCGTCGCCAGCTCCACCCGGTCGTTGCAGCCCAGCGTCTCGACGTGGTCGACGGCCACGTGCACCGCGACCGGCTCGCCGGCCGAGCGGAGCAGGCCGAAGACGTCGGTCAGGTATTCCTCACCCTGGTCGTTGTCGGTGGAGAGCTTGCCCAGCGCAGCGCGCAGCCGCACCGCGTCGAACGCGTAGATGCCGGCGTTGATCTCCCGGATCGCGCGCTGCGTCGCGTCGGCGTCGCGCTCCTCGACGATCTGCTCCAGCCGGCCGTCGGCGTCCCGGACGATCCGCCCCAGCCCGGTCGGGTCGGGCACCTCGGCCGCCAGCACGGTGGCCGCCGCGGCTGCCTCCTCGTGCGCGGTCACCAGCGCGCCCACGGTCTCGGGCCGCAGCAGCGGCACGTCCCCGTTGATCACCACGACCGTGCCGGCGCCCTCCGGCACGGCGTCCAGCGCGATGCGGACCGCGTGCCCGGTGCCGAGCTGTTCGGCCTGGAGCACCGGCGTGGCGTCCGGGGCGACCTCGGCCAGGTGTCCCCGGACCTGGTCGGCGCCGTGCCCCACCACCACGACGGTACGGTCCGCGGCCAGCGGCGCGGCCGCGCTCAGCACGTGACCGAGCAGCGTCCGGCCGAGCAGGGGGTGCAGCACCTTGGGCAGTGTCGACTTCATCCGCTTGCCCTCACCGGCGGCGAGCACGACGACGGTACGAAGGTGGGGCTGGGGCACGATGTGGCTCCCGTCGGGACGGCGGACACTCTCGCGGTCATGCTAACCGCGGCGCCCGGAACGTCTCCGCCTTACCCCACTGGAACCTAAACCAGACTTAGGGGGCAGCTCGGCCGCCAGGGTTCGAACCTGAAATACGGGTACCAAAGACCCGGGTGTTGCCAATTACACCACGGCCGATCAGCGACGCGAACGCGTCGCATCCGGGGATGGGGATCCCGCCGCTACACCTTAGCGCCCCGACCGCCGGACGCCATCGCTCATTCCGCCGCACCCGGACGGGCGGCGCCTCGCCCGGGCGGCGAGCCAGTACCTCCGGGCCTCGCGGACGCTGCCGGGAGGGGCCGAGCGCGCTACCGAACACAGCTCTGACCAGCGCTCTGACCAGCGCATCGGCGCCGTGGCACGAGGGCTTTCGGAACTTCACCGTGCGATCTACGGTGCCGTAAGTTACGGTGACGTAGGCGTAGCTTCGTGATCGTTTCCGTCCCCTCTGCGAGGTGCCATGTCCACCGCTCTGCTCGAACCCAACACCGCCGGGCCCGGCCCGAAACCCCTCACCGACGGCAGCCAGTCCCCCGGAATCCTGGTCGCCCTCTGGGCCTTCGTCGTGATCCCCTTCGTCGCCCTGCTGGTCGCCGTTCCGGTGGCCTGGGGCGGTTGGCTGGGCTGGACCGACATCGTCATCGGCCTGGTCTGGTACGTGGTCTCCGGGCTCGGCATCACAGTCGGCTTCCACCGCTACTTCACGCACGGCTCGTTCAAGGCCAAGCGGTGGCTGCGGGTGACGTTGGCGGTCGCGGGTTCGCTGGCGGTGCAGGGCGAGATCATCCAGTGGGTGGCCGACCACCGACGACACCACGCCTTCTCCGACCTGGAGGGCGACCCGCACTCGCCGTGGCGCTTCGGCACCAGCCTGTGGGCACTGACCCGCGGCCTGTTCCACGCGCACGTCGGCTGGTTGTTCCGGCGCGAACTGTCCAACCGCGAGCGGTTCGCCCCCGACCTGCTCGCCGACGACGACATCCGCCGCGTGGACCGGCTCTTCCCGATGCTGGTGGCCATCTCGCTGCTCGGCCCGGCGCTGATCGGCGGCCTGGTGACCTGGTCCTGGCAGGGCGCGCTGACCGCGTTCTTCTGGGCCGGCCTGGTCCGGATCGGCCTGCTGCACCACGTCACCTGGGCCATCAACTCGGTCTGCCACGTCTACGGCGAGCGACCGTTCGCGATGCGCCAGGGCGACCGGGCGTCCAACTTCTGGCCGCTGGCGATCCTGTCGTTCGGCGAGAGCTGGCACAACCTGCACCACGCCGACCCGACCAGCGCCCGGCACGGCGTGCTGCGCGGTCAGGTGGACATCTCCGCCCGGGTGATCTGGCTGTTCGAGAAGGTCGGCGCGGCGTCGCAGGTGCGGTGGCCGAAGCCGGAGCGCCTCGCGGCGAAGCTGGTGAAGCCGGTCGCACCCCGGTAAAACCGGGCGGTGCTCCCGGAGGTCGCCTGGCAGGATGGCCAGATGACCGAGCGACGCGGGGGGACCGGACGGCTCGGCGGACGGGGGGCCGGGCCCGATCCGGGTGCGGTCGGACGGCGCGGCTGGGCGGTCGGACCGCCCGCCAGTGAGGCGACGACGTGAACAGGCACAGCGGAGGCACCATCCCACGGCAGGGCGTCACCGAGCGCCAGCGAGGCGGCGACATGCCCGAGGTCAACGAGGGTGCCGGCGGCCGGCGTACGACGGCCGTCCCGGCGGCCAAACCCAAGGCCACCTCCCGGGTCCGCATGTCCGCGGCCCAGCGACGGGAGCAGTTGATCGCGATTGGCCGGCAGCTCTTCGCCGAGCGGGGTTTCGACGCCACCTCCATCGAGGAGGTGGCGGCCCGCGCCAAGGTCTCCAAGCCGGTGGTCTACGAGCACTTCGGCGGCAAGGAGGGGCTCTACGCGGTGGTGGTGGACCGGGAGGTCCGGGCACTGCTGGACCGGATCACCACGGCGTTGACCGGCGGGCACCCACGGGAGCTGCTGGAGCAGGCGGCGATGGCCCTGCTGGGCTACATCGAGGAGGAGACCAGCGGGTTCCGCGTGCTGGTCCGCGAGTCGCCGCTGATCTCCCCAACGGGCAACTTCAGCAGCGTGATGAACGACGTGGCCCACCAGGTCGAGCACATCCTGGGCGCCGAGTTCAAGAGCCGGGGATACGACCCGAAGCTCGCCGAGCTGTACTCCCAGGCGCTGGTGGGCATGGTGGCGTTGACCGGCACCTGGTGGCTGGAGGTGCGAAAGCCGCGCAAGGAGACGGTGGCGGCACACCTGGTCAACCTCGCCTGGAACGGGTTGTCGCACCTGGAGGCGAAGCCGACATTGATCACCGCCCGCAGGCGCTGATCCCGTTCAGCGGCGGTGCACCTCGGCCACCGGGTGGCTGCGGTTGCGCCGCTCGGTCTCGGCGTGTTCCTCGGGGCCGACCTTGTCGTACAGGCCGGTGCCGAGCAGGATCAGGCCGAACAGCATCGACACGATGACGGTCGACATCGAGAAGTTCAGGAAGTTCGCATCGGTCTGCAGCACGGACATCATCAGGATGCTGGTCAACAGGAACACCACGCCGGCGGTGAGGTTCATGTAGTGGCCGAGGTTGGTGCGCCGGGACGCCCCGACGATCAGGACGATTCCGAAGACCACCGAGGCGAGCGAGAAGGCCAGGTTGGTGCGCAGCCCGAGGGCCCAGTTGCTGCCCCGGTCGAAGAGCGGGTCGCCGATCGTCTCGGCGACGCCCCAGACGCCGAAGACCAGGATGTAGACGCCGATCAGACCGGCGAGGACCCGGTAGAGCGGCCGTGCCGGATGGTTCACCGGAAAGTGCGGCATACCCAGACCCCCTGATCGACCGTTTCAGGAGGATTGTCACCCGAGGCAGAGCCAACTGTCCGAGGAACCACAAAGCTGAAGCGGTCCGCCGAAGGCTGGACCAGGTCAGGTTTTCGCCGGAGCCCGAGCTGCGCAGGGATCAAGCCTGACCGCCCGGAGCAGTTCGGGCTCCGGCCGAAAATCCACGGCCGCAACCAGCAAACCTCAGAGAACGAGCCGAGCCTTCTGGAAGGCCTCCGCCTCCTCGTCCGACCCGACCTTGCCGTACATGCCGACCATGAGCAGCACCAGGGCGGCCGACAGCACCACGATCACGGTGGTGATGCTGAAGTTGAAGAAGTTCGCGTCGGTCCGGATGAACGCGAGACCGGCCAGGCCGATCACCATCAGGGCGTACGCCAGCCACTGGTTGATCGCCACGTCGATGTTGCGGCCGAGCACGGTGCCGGCCAGCACGACGAGCCCGAGCAGCACGGTGAGCAGCGAGAAGCCGAGGTTGGTGCCCTGGCCGAGGACCTTGGTGTCGTCCTGCGCGAGGATCTCGTTGCCGGCGCTCGCGATGATGCCGAGCACACCGAAGACCACCAGGTACAGACCGGTCAGCCCGCCGATCGCCCGGTAGATCGGCCGCGCGGGGTGGTTGACGGGGGTGTGGGCCATGTCTGAGTCTCCAACGCCGTGGGGTGAGGTGTCGCCGACGATTGTCCCGCATGTGGCGGTGTGACGCCGCACACGGCCCCCGGGCCGGCGCGCCCGGCCCGGTCAGCTCTCGGGGAGGTCCTCGGCGAGCGTCATCCAGGTCTCCTCGATCCGCTCCCGCTGGGCGCGCAGATCCTTGAGCTGGGTGTCCAACTCGGCGACCCGGGCGTAGTCGGTGGCGTCGGCGGCGAGTTGGTCGAGCAACGTGGCCTCACGCTGGTCGAGCTTGCCGAGCTGGCGTTCCAGCCGGGTCAGCTCCTTGCGGGCCTGTCGGACCTCCGCGGCGGACATGCCGGTCGCGATGGCGCCGGTCGGCGCGGCTGCCGGGGTCGCGCCGGCCCGGGAGGGACCGGCCCGCTCGGCGGTCCGGGCGAGGTACTCGTCGACGCCACCGGGCAGGTGCACGAGCCGGCCGTCACCGAACATCCCGTACGCCGTGTCGGTGACCCGTTCGATGAGGTAGCGGTCGTGGCTGGCCACGATGATCGTGCCGGGCCAGGAGTCGAGCAGGTCCTCCAGCGCGGCCAGGGTGTCGGTGTCCAGGTCGTTGGTCGGCTCGTCGAAGAGCAGCACGTTGGGCTCCCCGGCGAGCAGCCGCAGCATCTGCAGCCGGCGGCGCTCCCCGCCCGAGAGGTCGCTGACCGGGGTCCAGAGCCGTCGGTCGTCGAAGCCGAAGACCTCGGCGAGCTGGGCGGCGGAGACCTCCCGGTCGCCGAGCTGGACCCGGCGGGCGACCTCCTCGACGGCTTCGAGCACGCGCAGGTGCCCCGGCAGCTCGGTGAGCTCCTGGGAGAGGAACGCCGGCCGTACGGTGGAACCGGTCCCGAGCCGGCCGCCGTCGGGGCGGGTGATGCCGGCGAGCATCCGCAGCAGGGTGGTCTTGCCGGCGCCGTTGGCGCCGAGGATGGCGATCCGGTCGCCGGGCCCGACCAGCCAGGTGACGTCCCGCAGGATCTCCTTGGGGCCGGCGTGCAGCTCGACGTTCTCCAGGTCGTAGACCTGCTTGCCGAGCCGGGAGGTGGCCATCCGTTGCAGCGACATGGTGTCGCGCGCCGGCGGCACGTCGGCGATCAGGGCGTTCGCGGCGTCGATGCGGAACTGGGGCTTGGAGGTACGCGCCGGCGGACCGCGGCGCAGCCAGGCGATCTCCTTCCGGAGCAGGTTCTGCCGGCGGGCCTCGGTGGCGGCGGCCACGCGCTCGCGCTCGGCACGGGCCAGGGTCCAGGCGGCGAAGCCACCCTCGTAGGCGCGGACCGTCTGGTCGGCGACCTCCCAGGTGTTGGTGCAGACCGCGTCCAGGAACCACCGGTCGTGGGTGACCACGACCAGGGCGCCCTTGCGACCGACCAGGTGCCGGGCCAGCCAGTCGACACCGCCCACGTCGAGGTGGTTCGTGGGCTCGTCGAGGATGAGCAGGTCGGAGTCGCGCACGAGCAGCGCGGCGAGCGCCACACGGCGCCGTTCGCCACCGGACATCGGGCCGACCGGCTGGTCGAGGCCGAGGTGCGGCATGCCGAGGCCGTCGAGGATGGCCCGCACCCCCGAGTCGCCGGCCCACTCGTGCTCTGCGCCCATGCTCTGGCCCAGCCAGGCGGTGCCGAGCACGACGTCCCGGACGGTGGCCTCGGGGGCGAGGGTGAGCTGCTGCGGCAGCCAGAGCACGCGCAGGTCGCGGCGGTGGGTGACCCGGCCGTCGTCCGGGTCCTCCTGCTTGGTGAGCAGCCGCAGCAGGGTGGACTTGCCGGCGCCGTTGAGGCCGACCACGCCGATCCGGTCGGCGTCGTCCAGGCCGAGCGAGACGTCCGTGAGCAGCCGCCCGGCGGCGCCGTACCCCTTGGACACCCGGTCCAGATTGACGATGTTCGCCACGTTCCACCCTTCATGATCAAAGCGTCCGGGTGCCGGCGGGCACCTGGACGCCTGACCCAAGGGTACGCGGACACCCCGGACGCCCGCCGGGGCACCGACGGGGGCTTGGTCGACTCCCGGGTTCAGCCGACGCGGGCGCCGGCGACCGGGCCGCGCGCGACCCGCGCCTCCCGGCACACTCCCGCGGTGGTCAGCTCGCCGGCGATCCGCTCGGCGTCCGCCGCGTCGGCGGCGAGGAAGACACAGGTCGGGCCGGAGCCGGAGACGATGCCCGCGAGCGCACCGGCCCCCTCGCCGGCCTTGAGGGTGTCGGCCAGCGCCGGCCGCATGGCGAGCGCCGCGTCCTGAAGGTCGTTGCCGAGCGTGCGGGCGAGCACCCGGGGGTCGCGCTGACGCAGCGCGCCCAGCAGCGCGTCGGTGCTGCCCAGCGGCGCGCCGGCGGTGCCGGCGTCGCGGAGCCGGTCCAGCTCGCGGTAGGCGGCGGGGGTGGACAGGCCGCCGTCGGCGATGGCCACGACCCAGTGCCAGGAGGTGGGGCGGACCAGCACGGGGCTGACCGCCTCACCCCGGCCGGTCCCCAGCGCGGTGCCACCGTAGATCAGGAACGGCACGTCGGAGCCGAGGTCGGCGGCGATCCCGGCCAGCTCGTCGCGGGACAGCCCGGTGCCCCAGAGCGCGTCGCAGGCCACCAGCGCGGCGGCCGCGTCGGCGCTGCCGCCGGCCAGCCCCCCGGCGAGGGGGATCTGCTTGCGCAGGTGCAGCCGGGCGTGCGGCAGCACCCCGGCGTACCCGGCCAGGGCGTGCGCGGCGCGAATCACCAGGTTGGTGTCGTCCAACGCCAGCTCGCCGGTGCCCTCGCCCTCCATGGTCAGGGCGAGCGTGTCGCCGCGACGGGCGGTCAACTCGTCGTAGATGGAGATCGCGTGGTAGACGGTGTTCAGCTCGTGATAGCCGTCGCGGCGCAGCGGGCCCACCCCGAGGTGCAGGTTGACCTTGGCGGGCACCCGGACCTTCACCGGCCCGCTGGCCCCGCGCCGCTCGTCCTCCCCGTCCGGTCGCCAGGCCTCGGTCACGGGGCGATGTCCCGCACGGCCAGGCGGATGTCGAACGACTTGATCACGATCAGCTCCTCGGCGTGGTCGGCACTCACCCGTACGCCTCCTCGGCGGGCACGGCGTCAGCCTACTTCGCGGCCGGCGTACCGACCGGAGCCGACGCGGCGATGGCGGCGAACTGCTCGACGGTGAGCGACTCCCCCCGGGCGCCGGGATCGACGCCGGCGGCGGTGAGCGCGGCGGCGGCCCGGTCCGCGCCGCCGGCCCAGCCCGCCAACGCGGCGCGCAGGGTCTTTCGGCGCTGCGCGAACGCCGCGTCCACCACGGCGAAGACCCGTTCCCGGGGTACGTCGACCCGGGGTGGTTCGCGGCGGGTGAAGGCGACCAGGCCGGAGTCGACGTTGGGCACCGGCCAGAAGACGTTCGGCGGCACCCGGCCGGCGCCCCGGGCCTGGGCGTACCAGGCGAGCTTGACCGACGGGATGCCGTACACCTTGGAGCCGGGACCGGCGACCAGCCGGTCGGCGACCTCCTTCTGCACCATCACCAGGCCCTTTCGCAGGGTGGGCAGCTCGGCGAGCAGGTGCAGCACCACGGGCACGGCCACGTTGTAGGGCAGGTTGGCCACCAGCGCGGTCGGCGGCGGGTCCGCCAGCTCGGCGGCGTCGATGCGCAGCGCGTCGGCGCGGTGCACGGTGAGCCGGCCGGCGTCCGCGGCGGCGTGGCGGGCGGCCGTCTCCGGCAGCGCGCCGGCGAGCACCGGGTCGATCTCCACGGCGTGCACGTGCCCGGCGACCGGCAGCAGCCCGAGGGTGAGCGAGCCGAGCCCGGGGCCGACCTCCAGGGCCACGTCGTCGGGGGTCAGGCCGGCGGCGGTGACGATCCGGCGCACGGTGTTCGGGTCGTGCACGAAGTTCTGGCCCAGCTTCTTGGTGGGCGCGACGCCGAGGCGGGCGGCGAGTTCCCGGATCTCCGCCGGGCCGAGGAGACCGGTCATGCCTGGCAGCGTAGCGGCGGCCTGGGGGCCGACCGTCGGGCCGGGCTCACCACGGGCCGAAGACGCGGTCGCCGGTGGCGGAGATGGCCGCGCACAGCTCGTCCAGGTCGGTGCCGGTGGTCGCGGCGAGCGAACGGACGGTGAGCGGAATCAGGTACGAGGCGTTCGGCCGGCCGCGGTGCGGCGTCGGGGTGAGGTAGGGGGCGTCGGTCTCCACCAGGATCTGGTCCACGGGGGTGAGCGCGGCGGCCTCGCGCAGCGCGGCGGCGCTGCCGAAGGTGACGGTGCCGGCGAAGCTGAGCAGATAGCCGCGGCGGACGCACTCACGGGCGAAGTCGGCGTCACCGGAGAAGCAGTGCAGCACCACGGTGTCCGGCGCGCCCTCGTCGTCGAGGATCCGCAGCACGTCGGCGTGCGCGTCCCGGTCGTGGATCACCAGCGCCCTGCCGTACCGCTTGGCGATGGCGATGTGCGCCCGGAAGCTCTCCTCCTGCGCGGCTCGCCCCTCGTCGCCGGTGCGGAAGAAGTCCATCCCGGTCTCGCCGATCCCCCGGACCCGATCCCGCGCGGCGAGTGACTCGATCTCCCGCAGCGCCTCGTCGAGGTCGGCGAGCCGGGGCGCCTCGTTGGGGTGCAGCGCCACCGTGGCCAGCACGGCGGGATGCCGGTCGGCGGTCTCCGCGCCCCACCGGGAGGAGGCGACGTCCACACCCACCTGGACCAGCCGGTCCACGCCGACCTTGGTGGCCAGGTCGATCGCCACGGCGACCGGGTCGTCGGCCGGCCCGCCGCCGGGTACGCCGGCCTCGCTGACGGTGATGTCCAGGTGCGTGTGGCTGTCCAGCACCGGCCGGGGCAGCGGCTCGGGGGCGGGCGGGAACTCTCCGGCCCGCCGTGCGGCACGCTCTCGGCGGGTTTCAGTGGGCTCGCTCATCAGCGACAGCATCACACACCGGGGCTGTCCATCCGCCCGCCACCCGACGTTCACCTCGACTACGCCGCGCGACTCTACGGTCCCCGCGTGAGGGAGCGCAGCGAGCGAACCATGAGGCACAGCAGCGTGGCGTCTCGCGCCGCGGGCGAGCGGACCGAGGCGGCAGGGTGAGCGTCTCCCCCCAGGCCAGCGGCGCCGCCAGCGAACGTACCGGGCTGCGCGTGGCGTTCGGCGGCGGCGTCTACCCGGCCGAGGAGATCGGCCGCGGCGCCGCGTACGAGCTGTTCAGCGCCGACGAGGTGCCCGGCTTCGAGTGGGCTCCCCGGCCGGGCAGCGCCCTGCCGTGGCACCGGTTCGTGCACGTCACCGAGGTGACGGCGGTGCACGGGGCGGTGGAGCCGGCCGAGGAGCCGGACACGCCGTTGATGCTGCCGGCGCACCGGGAGCGGGGGTGGGCTCAGCTGCACCAGCTCAGCCAGCAGCCGACCGCGGCGGGTGACCCGACGCTGGCGGCGGCGCGCGCGTCGGCGGTGGTCCGGCGGGGCACCCGGATGGTCAAGGTGCTCTCCCCCCGCCAGCTCGCCGGATACGTGCGGGGCTGGTTGCCGCACGGCTTCTGCTACCGGGAGCACGACGTGGCACACCTGCGTACACCGGCGTCGACCACGGTGCTGCGCACCGACGGCGAGGTCGGCCGGGACGGCCTGGAGGTGGCGTACGCGCTGCGGTGGCGGGCCGCCGACCCGGGCGACTACGACGTGCCGGTCGGCGAGGCGCATCGCGGCCTGACGGCCCTGGCTCCCCGGGACCGGCTGGGCCCACCGGTGCTGGGTACGGGTTTCGTGCCGAGCAACGCCCAACTCATTCCGGAGTTCATCACCCGGGACTTCGCCGACCTGCCGATGCCCGCGAACGCCGCCCTGCTCGCGTACCCGGCGGAGGGGGTGGAGGTGGTGCTCTACACCTTCCAGGCCGAGCAGCGCGGGTGGCTGCGGATGGTGGGCCCGCAGTGGCGGCATCTACTGGCCGCGGTGCCGGGGCTCTCCCCGGACCAGGAGTACGTGCCGACCGGGGACGCGCCGCGCTCCACCCAGCTGGTCGGCGTGCACGGCGACGGCGAGTACGAGGCGGTGGCGGACCTGCCCGGCGGGTTCCGGGTGCTGGCGATGACCCGGGCGGCCCGCTACCCGGTGGAGGCGGTGGCCCGCCGGCTCCGGTTCGCGCGGTGGCGGGACGTGCCCTGCCTGGTGCTGCGGGAGGAGGCCGGTTGGCTGCGGCTGCGGCTGCGCCACCCGGATCCGGACACGGTGCTCGCGACCGGGGCGCAGTGCCACGATCGCGGCGTGTACGAGACCTGGGCGCCGGGCGCCGAGGTGACCGACGACCAGGTGATGGACAGCCGGTACGCGATCTGAAAAGCCCGCCCGTTCATTTCTGAACGCGGCCCCGGGGATTCCCCCGGGGCCGCGTTCCGCCGTGCGACGGCGTCGTGTTCAGCCGGCCAGCCGGGCCAGCTCCTCGTCGACGATCGACGGGTCGAGCTTGCGGAACACCGGCTTCGGCGCGGACAGCGGCCGGCCGGCTTCCACCGGCACCGACTCCCAGCGCGCGCCGACCGTGTAGTCCCCGGTCAGCACCGGGTACGCCGGCCCGCCGTCCAGGTCGTCGACCTGCTCGATGACCGGCATCGGCGCGTGCACGCCGGTGCCGCCGAGCAGCTCGTGCACCTGCTGCGCGGAGTGCGGCAGGAACGGGGTGAGCAGCGTGTTGGCGTCGCTGATCACCTGGAGGGCGACGTGCAGGACGGTGCCCATCCGCGGCTTCTCCGCCTCGCCCTTGAGCTTCCACGGCGCCTGCTCGGACAGGTACTTGTTGGCCTCGGCGACCACCTTCATCGCCTCACCGATCGCCTGCTTCTGTCGGTGCCGGCCGATGAGGTCGCCGACCGTGGTGAAGCCGGCACGGGCCACCGCGAGCAGTGCCTCGTCGGCCTCGGTGAGCCCGGCCGGGTCGATCGGCGGGATGGCGCCGAAGTTCTTCGCCGCCATCGAGACCGACCGGTTGACCAGGTTGCCCCAGCCGGCGACCAGCTCGTCGTTGTTGCGGCGGAGGAACTCCGCCCAGGTGAAGTCGGTGTCGTTGCTCTCCGGGCCGGCGGCGGCGATGAAGTAGCGCAGCGCGTCGGCGTCGTAGCGCTCCAGGAAGTCGCGGACGTAGATGACCACCTTGCGGGACGAGGAGAACTTCCGCCCCTCCATGGTCAGGTACTCGCTGGAGACCACCTCGGTGGGCAGGTTGAGCTGGCCCAGCTCGCCCGGCTCACCGTCGCGGGAGCCCTCGCCGGAATATCCAGAGAGCAGCGCCGGCCAGATCACCGAGTGGAAGACGATGTTGTCCTTGCCCATGAAGTAGTAGGCGCGGGCGTCCTTGCCCTCCCCGTCGGCGGACCACCAGCGACGCCAGGCTTCGGGGTCGCCGGAGCGGCGGGCCCACTCGATCGAGGCGGACAGGTAGCCGATCACCGCGTCGAACCAGACGTAGATCCGCTTGTCCGGCCGGTCCCGCCAGCCGTCCAGGGGGATCGGTACGCCCCACTCCAGGTCCCGGGTGATCGCCCGGGGCTGGAGGTCGTCGAGCAGGTTGCGGGAGAACCGCAGCACGTTGGGCCGCCACCCCTCGCGGGTGTCCAGCCACTGCCGCAACACCTCGGCCAGGGCGGGCAGGTCCAGGAAGAAGTGCTCGGTCTCGACGAACTTCGGGGTCTCCCCGTTGATCCGCGACTTCGGGTCGATCAGGTCGATCGGGTCGAGCTGGTTGCCGCAGTTGTCGCACTGGTCGCCGCGGGCGCTGTCGTACCCGCAGATCGGGCAGGTGCCCTCGATGTACCGGTCGGGCAGGGTGCGCCCGGTGGACGGGGAGATCGCGCCCATGGTGGTCTTCGGCACGATGTAGCCGTTGCGGTACATCCCCTCGAACAACTCCTGCACCACGGCGTAGTGGTTGCGGGTGGTGGTGCGGGTGAACAGGTCGTAGGAGAGACCGAGGCCGTGCAGGTCCTCGACGATCACCCGGTTGTACCGGTCGGCCAGCTCGCGCGGGGTGACCCCGTCGGCGTCGGCCTGCACCTGGATGGGGGTGCCGTGCTCGTCGGTGCCCGAGACCATGAGCACATCGTGGCCGGCCATCCGCATGTACCGGGCGAAGACGTCGGAGGGAACGCCGAAACCGGAGACGTGGCCGATGTGGCGTGGGCCGTTGGCGTACGGCCAGGCCACTGCCGCGAGAACGTGACTCATGAGCAGCAAGCCTAGTGACCTGTCCGGGAGGCCCGCGAACCAATAGGGGGTGCCGGGTCGGCGGACCGGACCGGCCGCCTTGCCTATTGGTCCGATTTGTCGCCGACACGCGCTCAAGCTGCCCGATCCGACTCCGGTGCCGGTGTGCAATGAACGTCGTGACTGGCAGACGAGCGGCCCGGGACCACGACGACCGTCCCACCGGGCCGGCGGTCGGCGACGACACCAGCTCCGAGCCCGGCGGGGCCCGTGGCGGAACGGTCGCGCCCCAGCCCCGGCTGGTGCCCGGCGCCACCCCCGCAC
>NZ_RCVI01000149.1:0-19558 GCF_003667455.1 Micromonospora sp. CV4
CCCGCTCTCCTTGATCCACTCGATATCGGCGATATCGGCCTTTCCCCCCGGCCGCGATACCCCGATGTCGCCGACCTCGTGTCGATCAAGCGCTCGCCGCCACCCAGCACGGCGCCGCCCGCCGATCGCAACGCCGCCGCTCGGGCTCTTCTCCGACGAGGCCGAGGGGGTGGGTGGAACAGGTACCTGTCGTCCTGGTCGTGATCGTCTGGTGGCCGAAGTCGGTTTGGATTTTCGGCGCTTCGGGAACTTAGCGGTCACGACAGGAAGCACACACAGCGTGTGTCAGACATTCTTAGAAGGAGGGCGACCGTGGAGCTCACCGTGTGGGGCATCATCACTGCGATCGTTGTCGGTCTCATCGTCGGGGCCCTGGGCCGCCTGGTCGTTCCGGGCCGCCAGAACATGCCGATCTGGCTGCACCTGCTGATCGGTGTCGGCGCGGCCCTGCTGGGCACCGTGCTGGCGCGGGCGATCGGCATCGCGACCGAGACCAGCGGTATCGACTGGGGCGAGCTGCTCGTGCAGGTGGTTCTGGCCGCGATCGCGGTCGCGCTGGTGGCCGGCGTGGGTCGCCGCCGCAGCATCACCCGATAACAACCCGGCATCACCGTACGACGGCAAAGAGCGCCCGGCCCTCGGCCGGGCGCTCTTTCGTGCGGGAGTGCCCGACTTCGGCCCGATGCCAGAGCCCCTTTCGCGGCCCCGCTGCGGTACGGTCGCCTCGCTTTCGCCGGCACGCCCACTGTCGTAAAGGAATTCTTCGTACTAGGGTGCGGCGGAGAAGGTTAGTTCCAGGCGGCGTGAGGGGAGAAGTGGCGTGAACAGGTGGAAGCGGCTGGCCCCGGTCACCGCTGTGGTGGCCTCGGCCGCGATGGTGCTGACCGGCTGCGGAGGCTCCTCCGGCGATGACGCGGCGGACGACAGCAAGCTCACGGTCTGGATGATGGGCGAGGGCGGGGACGCGCAGAACACCTTCCTCGACGGGGTGGAGACCGAGTTCCGGCAGAAGCACCCCGACACCGACGTGGTGGTCCAGTACATTCCCTGGCTCGAAGCGCCCAAGAAGTTCCAGGCCGCGCTCGCCGGTGGTGAGGGGCCGGACGTCACCGAGCTGGGCAACACCGAGACCCAGGGCTGGGCGGCCCAGGAGGCGCTCGCCGACGTGAGTGGCCGGATGGGTGGCTGGGCCGACGGCAAGGACCTGCTGCCCGACCTGGTCCGCAACGCGCAGCTCGACGGCAAGCAGTACGGCGTGCCCTGGTACGCCGGCGTGCGCGCGATCTACTACCGCACCGACTGGTTCGCCGAGGCCGGCGTGCAGCCGCCGAAGACCTGGGACGACCTGGTCACCGTGGCCAAGGCTGTGCAGGCGAAGAAGAAGGGCACCTACGGCATCGCCCTGCCGGGCAACTCCGAGCTGCCCTTCTACTCCTTCCTCTGGGGTGCCGGCGCCGAGATCGCCACCAACCAGGGCGGCACCTGGAAGTCCGGCTACAACACGCCGGAGGCGCAGCGGGCGGTCAAGTTCTGGACCGACCTGGTGACCGTCCACAAGGTGGCCCCGCCGGCCGCGGCTGGTTGGAACGAGATCGACGCCCGCACCCAGTTCGCCACCGGCAAGGCCGCGATGGCCTTCGCCGGCAGCTGGCAGCAGGGCGCCATCAAGAAGGACAACCCCGAGATCGAGAAGGTCTGGGGTACGTTCCCGATCCCCGGCCCGGACGGCAAGGCGGCGCCCGGTTTCGCCGGTGGTTCGGACGTGGCGATCTGGAAGGACAGCGAGCGCCAGGATCTGGCCTGGGACTACCTGACCGTGCTGCTGAACAAGAAGAACGCGCAGAGCTTCGCGAGCAGCCTCGGCTTCTTCCCGGTCTACCAGGATCTGGTCGCCGGTGGCACGTACGCCAACGACAAGATCATGGCGTCGTTCGCCACCACCATGCAGAACACCAAGCTCACGCCGCTCACGCCGAAGTGGGTGGAGGTCAGCCGGACGAAGACGGTGACCCAGGCGATGAACAGCTCGGTCATGAAGGGTCAGAAGACGGTCGAGAAGGCCACCGCCGACGCGTCCGCTGAGATGGAAGGCATTCTGAACAGCAAGTGAGCCTACTGCTTAAGGGTGCCGAGGCGGCCGCCGCGCGGGAGACCCCCGCGCGGCGGCGTCGCCCGGTCGACCGCCTGCCGTACCTGCTGCTGCTGCCCGCGCTGGCGATCATCGGGGTGCTGCTGCTCTGGCCGCTCGGCCAGGTGGTGGCGATGTCCTTCTACCGGTTGAACAGCGTCCGGCAACTGCGCGGCGACCGGGAGTGGCCGTGGGTGGGGCTGGGCAACTACGCCGACATCCTCTCCGATCCGTTCTTCCTGACGGTGCTGCGCAACACGGTCCTGTTCGCCGCGGCCAACGTGCTGCTCACGATGGTCCTCGGCACCCTGGTCGGGCTGCTGCTCAACCGGCTCGGCCGCAAGATGGCCACCTTCGTGGCGAGTTGCGTGATGCTCGCCTGGGCCACCCCGGCGCTGACCGGCACGATCGTCTGGAAGTGGATCTTCGACGACACCAGCGGTCTGGTCACCTGGCTGTTCAACGCGCTGCCGGACGGCCTCTCCAACGCCCTGTTCGGCCGCAGTGACTGGACCGGCTACGGCTGGTTCAACTCGCCCCTGCTCTTCTTCGCGATCCTCACCCTGGTGGTGGTCTGGCACTCGTTCCCGTTCATCGCGGTGAGCGTGCTCGCCGGCCTGAAGAGCGTGCCGAGCGAACTGCACGAGGCTGCCCGGGTGGACGGCGCCGGCCCCTGGCGGGCGTTCTGGAAGATCACGTTCCCGCTGCTGCGCCCGGTCTTCGGCATCCTGATCGTGCTCTCCACCATCTGGGACTTCAAGGTCTTCACCCAGCAGTTCGTGCTGGCCGGAGGCACCCAGGACCGGCCGACGTTCATGCTCTCCATCTACTCGTACGCGGAGGCGTTCTCGCCGCCGCCGAAGTACGGCCTCGGTGCGGCCATCGCGGTGATCCTCACCCTGATCCTGCTCGTGGTCACCGGCTTCTACGTACGGATGGTGCTCAGACAGGAGGACGAGTCGTGAAGAAGATCGCCCTCAACGGCGCCGGGCTGCTGGTCGCGCTCTTCGCGGCGTTCCCCGTCTACTGGATGATCTCCACTTCGCTGAAGCCGAGCAGGGAGATCTTCTCGTCCACTCCACAGCCGGTGCCGACCCACCCGACGCTGGCGCACTACCGGGAGATCCTGACCGGCAACCTGATCCCCGGCGTGAGCTTCGCCGACTTCTTCCTCAACAGCGCACTGGTCGCCGTCGCGACGGTGGTGCTCAGCGGCCTGGTCGCCCTGCTCGCCGCGACCGCGGTGGCCCGGTTCCGCTTCAAGCTGCGGACCAGCTTCCTGATCATGCTGCTGGTGGTGCAGATGATCCCGCTGGAGGCGCTGGTCATCCCGCTGTTCCTGATGATCCAGCGGCTCGGCCTCTACAACACCCTGCCCAGCCTCATCCTCACGTACCTGGGCTTCTCGCTGCCGTTCGCGGTCTGGATGCTGCGCGGCTTCGTCGCCGCGGTGCCCAAGGAGTTGGAGGAAGCGGCCGCCATCGACGGCGCCAGTCGGGCCCAGATCTTCCGCCGGATCCTGTTCCCGCTGGTCGCGCCCGGCCTGGTGGCCACCAGCATCTTCTCGTTCATCACCGCGTGGAACGAGCTGATCTTCGCGTTGACGTTCATCAACGACCAGAACCGCTACACCCTGCCGGTGGCGATGACCTTCTTCTTCGGCCGGGACGACACCAACTGGGGCCCGGTGATGGCCGCGTCCACCCTGTTCACCCTGCCGGTCATCATCTTCTTCCTGCTGGTGCAGCGGCGGATGGTCTCCGGCCTGGTCGCCGGCGCCGTCAAGGGCTGACGGCCGCCCACGGCTGTCGGCGATCTTGGCGACGCCCCACCCCGTCGGGCCCCGCTAGGCTGACCGCCATGACGGGCAGGGTGGCAGCGGTGAACCTCGGTGTGGTCACCGAGGCCGAGTGGGCCGGCGACGCGAGCGGTCGCAGCGGCATCGACAAGCGGCCGGTGGACGCGCCGGTGCTGATCCGGGTCGACGGGGTGGTCGGCGACTTCATCGGCGAGCGAGCCCACCACGGCGGCGCGGACCAGGCGGTCTACGCCTACGCGGAGGAGGACGGCGCCTGGTGGGCGACCGAACTGGGCCGGGACATCGGGCCCGGCGGCTTCGGCGAGAACCTCACCACGTATGCAGTCGACGTGACCGGCGCGGTGATCGGTGAGCAGTGGCAGATCGGGTCCGCCCTGCTTGAGGTGACCAAGCCCCGAACGCCGTGCACCACCTTCGCCGGCTTCTGGGGCGTACCGGACCTGATCAAGCGGTTCACCGTCCGGGCGCTGCCCGGGGCCTACCTGCGGGTGCTGCGCGAGGGGGAGGTGGGCCCGGGCGACCCGGTCGAGGTGGTGGACCGGCCCGCGCACGGCGTGACCATCGGCGAGGTGTTCCGGGCCACCAGCCTGGAGCCGGAGCTGTTGCCCCGGCTGCTGGAGGCACCCGACCTGCCGGAGTCGATCCGGGAGAAGGCCCGCCGCCGGCTGGGGCGGTGACGACCGCCGAGCGGGCACACCGCCGGGGTCGGCCGACCGCCATCGCCCGGCGTTCACCCGGCGGCAGATATGCGAAGGGGCCCCTTGTTATCCGAGACGCGATAACAAGGGGCCCCTTCCTCCGTCAGCGGAGCCAGGGGACGCTGCGGTCCAGCAGACCGCGCTCCTTGAGCTCCTTGCGCAGCGGGATCTCGTCGTCGACGTACCCGTCCCAGTTGATGCCCCAGTAGTTCGCGGTGTGGGTGCCCTCACCGATCAGCTGGCGCTGCACGGGCGTGCGGTTGCGGTACCACTCGCCGTTCAGGTCCGGGTGCAGCTCGTCCAGCGGGCGGATCCACCGGTAGGTGTAGCCGACGAAGAGCATCTTGCGGGTGATGGTCGACAGGTTCGTCGACCGAGAGTGCCACTGCCGGCGGTCGAAGATGAAGGCGTCACCCGGGTTGGCGGTGATCTCCACCGTGCCCTCCGGGTCCGGGTTGTGCACGCTGAGGTCCTTCGGCCGGGGCAGTGAGTTCAACAGGTGGCTGCCCGGGATGACCTTGGTGGCGCCGCGACCGGTCTCGGAGAGGTCGGAGAGCACGTACGCGACCTTCAGCGAGAACATCGGCCGGGGCAGGTTCGGGTCCATCGTCTCCGGGTCGGAGTTCTGGCGGTACCCGTCCTGGTGCCAGCCCCAGTACGGCTTCTCCGGCTCGGCGGCCGGCGGGGTGACGTCCAGGTGGTTGTGGTGGGTGTAGATGTTCCAGCCGGCCAGCCCCCACATGTACGGGAAGGCGATCGGGTGGGTGAGCAGCTCACCGAAGAGCTCGTCGCGCTCCAGGAAGCCCAGCAGGTGCAGGGTGCCGTCCTTCTTGGTGTTGCCCTTGGCCTGTTCCTCCGCGTAGACGCGGTCGACCGCCGCCTCCAGCGCCGCCCGGTGATCCTCGGTCAGGACGTTGCGCAGCAGGAGGAAGCCCTGCTCGTGGAACTCCTTGCGGTCAGTGTCGCTGATCGGTTCGTAGCCGGTCCGGTCGCCGTAATCGAACACCGCGTCGTACCCCTCCCCATGAGGTGAAACCATTTCTGGCACAGGCCGCCGATCGTAACGCGCATGCCTCGGCCTTGGGGAGGGCGTGCGGCACGGGTGGACCCGGGCCGGACCGCGTGCAGCGGAACCATCACGGATGGTCAAATTTGCGTGATCACTAGCGGTGTCTGCCGGTTTTTGTCCGATTGTGCGGTGACTGCCGGTTAAGAGATCAGGGCCGGGTCACCCCTCGGCGAACACCTCGGCCACCACCTGCCCGGCGGGCCCCTGTTCGCCGCTCACCTGCCCCCAGGTGCCGTCCCGGGCGGTCCACTCCAGGCCACCGAAGCGGACCCGCTTCAGGCCGTGGTCCTGTGCGTGCGAGACCAGCCAGTGCGCGTACCGCCAGCCGTCGCGCTGGTCGCCCGCGGCCACGGCCAGCCCGGTCTGGTCCGTCGGGTCGGTGCTCGACACCCCCCAGTCCAGCACCAGGTTGCGGGTCAACTGGGCGGCCGCCGCCGCGCCGCGCATCGCCGGGGTACGCCCCACCGAGCAGGCGACCGCGCCGGTGGCGTCGCCCAGCAGGGCCCGGCTGAGCACCTCGGAGTCGTCGGCCCACTTCTGGTACGCCTCGGGGAACGCCGAGCGCTGCACCCGCTGGGCGGCGTCGGTGACCCGCATCGACTCCCAGCCACGCACCTTCTTCAGCGCCGCGTAGAAACGGTTCGCCGCGTAGCGCGGGTCGCGGATCTGCTTGGGGGTGCCCCAGCCCTGGCTCGGGCGCTGTTGGAACAGGCCGACCGAGTCACGGTCGCCGTCGGCGAGGTTGCGCAGCCCGGATTCCTGGTACGCCGTGGCCAGCGCGACCACCACGGCCCGCTCGGGCATCCCGCGCTGCGCGCCGATCGCCGCGATGGTCGCCGCGTTGGCCATCTGGTCGGGGTCCAGTGCGACCCGGCCGTCGGCATGGACCGTGCAGGTCCGCGCGGACAGCGGCAGTCGCAGCTGGTCTCCGACCTGCCGCACGACGAGCCAGACTGCGATCACGGCGATGAGGATGAGAACCACTCCACCCGCCACGGTTGCCCGAGTTCGCACCCACACCCCCAGATCGACAGTCCGACAAGCGTACGTCCCGCGGCGACCTATCCGGGTCGTCCGACCGGTTTCGCCGTGGCCGGCCCCGGCCGCACCGACCGACGTTCCCGCTCCGGCAGCGGTCTCACCTGCGCCTACCAGGCCTTCCGCCCGCCACAATTCGACAATAATCGGGCATTAAGCGCTGGACGCGTGGTCCGCGCGGAGTGGCCTGTCGTCGGCATCACCCCACCGGGCACGGTCAGAGGTGATTGATCGGTCAAGGATCTGTGTTGATTGACGTGTCAATTGCGGGAGCTGGTTCGCGGACCCCTGCGGACACACAGCCTCGGAAGATCACGGATCAAGGAGGAGCCCCATGGGAACGCTGGATGGCAAGGTCGTGCTCATCACCGGCACCGGAGGTGGTCTGGGCCGGGTCGCGGCGCTGGCCTTCGCGCGGGAAGGCGCACGGGTCGTCGGCGCCGACATCCAGATCGACGGCAACAACGAGACGGTCGAACTGGTCCGGAACGCGGGCGGTGAGATGACCGGCCTCGCCCCGGTCGACCTCACCGACCCCGAACAGGTGCGCAAGCTCGTCGAGGACGCCGTGGAGGCGTACGGCGGGCTCGACGTGGTCTACAACAACGCGGCCGCGCTCCGCTTCGGTCCGATGCCCGACTTCTCCGTCGAGGACTGGCGGTACACCATCACCGGCGAACTCGACATTCCCTTCTTCGTGTCGAAGTTCGCCTGGCCGCACCTGGTCCGGCGGGGCGGCGGCGTCATCATCAGCGCCGCTTCGATGGCCGGGATGATCGGTGGCCACGTCCCCCCGATGGTCGGGCACGCCGCCGCGAACGCCGGCATCGTCGGCATGACCCGACAGCTCGCGCTCGAAGGCGCGCCCCACGGGATCCGCGCGGTGGCGATCAGCCCCGGGCCCATCGTGAGCCCGGCCAGCGAACGCGACCTCGGCGACAACCAGGCGGCCCGGGACGCGATCATCGGCAAGACCCTGGTCAAGCGCTTTGCTCAACCGGAGGAGGTCGCCGAGCTGGTGGTCTTCCTCGCGTCCGACCGGGCGTCGTACATCACCGGGGCGAACTACCCGGTCGACGGCGGCGCGACCGCGTGGTGACCGGCCCAGGGGCGCCGCCCTGCCCAGGCGGCGCCCCGACCTCTCCGAGGGCGGACACCGGGCAACGGCAACCGCTCACCCGCGAAAGGGCAACGGCAACAGCTCACCCGTCGAGAGCGGGCACCCAGCTCGCCGGTCGCTTCTCCCGGAACGCGGTGACCCCCTCGCGTCCCTCGTCGGAGAGGAAGTAGCCGGTCGAGAGAGCGGACAGCCGGGCCAGCTCGGCGCGCAGCTCGGCGGTGGCCGGTCGGCGCAGCAGCTCCTTCGCGCCGGCCAGCGCGCCGGGGGCGCCGCGCACCAGCGAGTCGCAGTACCGGCTGACCGCCGCGTCCAGCCCGTCCGCCGGGACAGCGGCGGTGACCAGGCCGATCTCGGCGGCCCGCCGGCCGTCGAAGGTGTCCCCGGTCAGGTACAGCTCGGCGGCGGCGCGCGGGCGCAGCCGGGGCAGCACGGTCGCCGAGATGACCGCCGGGATCACCCCGATCCGCACCTCGGTGAAGGCGAACGTCGCCTCGTCGGCGCAGACGGCCAGGTCGGCGGCGGCGATCAGGCCCAACCCGCCGGCCCGCGCCGGCCCGGCGACCCGGGCCAGCACCGGCTTCGGGCACTCCCAGAGCGCGGCGAGCACGTCGCCCAGCATTCCGGCCGGCACCGACCCGCTGGCGTACGCCGCGGCGGTCTCCTTCAGATCCGCGCCCGAGCAGAAGACCGGGCCGGTGTGGTCGAGCACGATCACCCGGACCGCGTCGTCGGCGATCGCGTCGGCCAATCCGGCCAGCAGCTGCGTCATCAGGCCGGTGGAGAGCGCGTTGCGGTTGTGCGGGCTGTCCAGGGTGAGGGTGGTCACCCCGCGGGCCGTGGAGACCCGCACGAGCACGTCGGGAGAGGTCATGCCGGGCACACTAGTGGCCATGCCCGGCGTCCTTCCAGATGGTGAGACCGTCCCCGCCGACGGATCGCTGCCCGCCACCGCCACCACCGCGGTCGGCGCGCGCGGCTTCGGCGTATACGTCCACGTGCCGTTCTGTGCCAGCCGCTGCGGCTACTGCGACTTCAACACCTACACCGCGGCCGAGCTGGGTGGCGGCGCCAGCCGCGAGGGGTACGCGGACACCGTGCTGGCCGAGTTGACGCTCGCCGCCCGGGTGCTGGGCGACAGCCCACCGCCGCGGGTCGACACGGTCTTCGTGGGCGGTGGCACGCCCACCCTGCTCCCCGCCGACGACCTGGCCCGCATCCTCGACGGCATCGACCGCACCTGGGGGCTCGCCGCCGACGCCGAGGTCACCACCGAGGCCAACCCGGAATCGGTCACCCCGGAATCGTTGAAGCTGCTGCGGGCCGCCGGCTACACCCGGATCTCGCTGGGCATGCAGTCCGCCTCCCCGGGAGTGCTGGCGATCCTGGACCGCAAACACAGCGCCGGCCGGGCCACCGCCGCCGCCCTGGAGGCGCGCGACGCCGGGTTCGAGCACGTCAACCTGGACCTGATCTACGGAACCCCGGGGGAGCGGGCCGAGGACTTCGCCGCCTCGCTGGACCAGGTCGTGGCCGCCGGGGTGGACCACGTCAGCGCGTACGCCCTGATCGTCGAGGACGGCACCCGGCTCGCCGCCCGGATGCGGCGCGGCGAGCTGGCGTACCCCAGTGACGACGTGGCCGCGGACCGCTACCTTGCCGCGGAGGCCGCGCTCGACGCGGCCGGGCTGTCCTGGTACGAGGTCTCCAACTGGGCCCGCACCGACGAGGCACGGTGCCGGCACAACCTGCTCTACTGGACCGGCGCCGACTGGTGGGGGCTGGGCCCCGGAGCGCACAGCCACGTCGGCGGGGTGCGCTGGTGGAACGTCAAACACCCCTCGGCGTACGCCCAGCGGCTGGCCGCCGGCGCGTCACCCGGCCTGGCCCGCGAGGTGCTCACCGCCGACGAGACGCACATGGAGGACGTCATGCTCCGGCTGCGGCTCGCCAGCGGGCTGCCGCTGGCGGTGCTCGACGCCGCGGGCCGGGCCGGCGCCGAGCGGGCGCTGGCCGGCGGTCTGCTGGCCGCACCGGAGTACGCGGCGGGCCGGGCGGTGCTCACCCTGCGCGGCCGGCTGCTCGCCGACGCCGTGGTGCGCGACCTGCTGCCCTGAGGCGGTGCACCGGGCCGGCCGGGGGAGCGGCCGACCCGGGTCACTTGATGAAACTGGCCGACATCGGGTAGCGGTAGTGGCTGCCCTCGTTGGCCTTCATGCCGGCGATGATCCCGAACAGGATCTGGATCACCACCACCGCGATGCTGGGCAGGAAGAGCAGGCACCAGCTCACGAAGAGCAGCACGAACGCGATGATCGACCAGAGGATCTGGAAGTTCAGCGCGGCCAGGGCGTGCGCCCGGACGGTCGGGGACTGCTGACCGCGGGCCAGGTAGGCGATGAGCGGGCCGACGAAGCCCAGCGGGCCGAAGCTGATCAGCGCGCCGGCGGCGCCGCCGAAATGCGCGACCAGCGCCCAGGTCTTGTCATCGTTGTTGGCGTAGCCGCCGCCGGGGCCGCCGTAGGCGCCGCCGGCCGGATAGCCGCCAGGGGGGTAGCCACCGGGCGGCGGGTAACCACCGGGCGGAGGGTAGCCGCCTGACGGCGGTTGGTCACCGGAGGGTGGCGGATAGCCACCGGCCGGGGGATAGCCGCCCGGGCCAGGTGCCCCGGACAGTGGTGCGGTGGGTGGCTCGGCCGAGGAGGACGGGCCCGGCGAGGTCGGCTCCGGCGGGTAGTTGCCGGGGTCTCCCGCACCGGGAGGGCGAGGTGGTTCAGTCATGGGTGTCACGGTAGGGGCCGGTGGCAACGCCGCACCAGAGCGACACCGCCGCGCCGGGCCGGCTGAACGGACAGCGACGGTCTTGATCATCGCGCGGGCGGGCGGGCCGACGTAGACTGGCACTCGTTACAGTCGAGTGCCAGGACGGCCCGCCGGCCCCACGGGCGCCGGCGGCCGACGTGCGACAGGAGGTGCGGAGATGGGTCTCGACGACCGCAAGCTCGCCGTGCTCCGCGCCATCGTCGAGGACTACGTCTCCACCCAGGAGCCGGTCGGCAGCAAGGCGCTGGTCGAGCGTCACCAGCTCGGTGTGTCCCCGGCCACGGTCCGCAACGACATGGCCGTGCTGGAGGAGGAGGGCTACATCCGGCAGCCGCACACCAGTGCCGGCCGGGTGCCCACCGACCGCGGCTACCGGCTCTTCGTGGACCGGCTGTCCCGGGTCAAGCCGCTCAGCCCGGCCGAGCGCCGGGCGATCGAGCGCTTCCTGGTCGGCGCGGTCGACCTCGACGACGTGGTGCACCGCACCGTGCGACTGCTCGCCCAACTGACCCGGCAGGTGGCCGTGGTGCAGTACCCGAGCCTGGCCCGCTCCTCGGTGCGCCACCTGGAGCTGGTGCCGATCTCCACCACCCGGCTGATGCTCGTCATGATCGCCGACACCGGGCGGGTCGAGCAGCGGCTGGTGGAGCTGCCCGGGCCCGTGCACCCCGACGACGTCACCGACCTGCGCCGACTCGTCAACGAGAAGCTCGCCGGCGCCCGGCTGTCCGACACTCCGCCGCTGGTGCAGGCGCTGGTCGAGGAGGCGCCGTCGGAGTTGCGCCCCGCGATGACCACGCTCTCCACCGTGCTGCTCGAGACGCTGGTCGAGCGGCACGAGGAACGCATCGCGCTGGCCGGCACCGCCAACCTCACCCGGGGCGGTCTGCTCGACTTCCAGGGCTCGCTGCGGCCGATCCTCGAGGCGCTGGAGGAGGAGGTCGTGCTCCTCAAGCTCATCGGCGAGGCCGAGCCGAGCACGACCCGGGTGCTGATCGGCGACGAGAACGAGTTCGACAACCTGCGCGCCGCCTCGGTGGTCAGCACCGGGTACGGCCCGGGCGCCACCATCGTGGGCGGCCTGGGGGTGCTGGGACCCACCCGGATGGACTACCCCGGCACCATCGCCACGGTGCGCGCCGTGGCACGCTACGTGGGCGAGCTGCTGGCCCAGAACTGACCAGTCAGGGCCGACGGCCGGCTGCGGCCGCCGACCGGCGCAACGCGAGACGAACATGAGGACACGGAACGCAGTGGCCAGGGACTACTACGGCATCCTCGGTGTGAGCCGGGAAGCCTCCGACGACGAGATCAAGCGCGCCTACCGCAAGCTGGCGCGCCAGTTCCACCCGGACGTCAATCCGGACCCGGAGGCTCAGGAGAAGTTCAAGGACATCAACGCCGCGTACGAGGTGCTCTCGGACGACCGCAAGCGGCAGATCGTCGACCTGGGTGGCGACCCGCTCGCCCCGGGTGGCGGCGGCGCCGGCGGCCCGGGCGGTCCCGGTGGAGCCGGCCCGTTCGTCGGGTTCCAGGACATCATGGACGCGTTCTTCGGCGGCGCGGCGGGTGGCGCGCGCGGCCCGCGCCCGCGTACCCGGCCGGGCGCCGACGCGATCCTGCGCCTTGAGCTGGACCTGCACGAGACGGCGTTCGGCGTCGAGGCGCCGATCACCGTCGACACGGCCGTGCTCTGCACCACCTGCTCCGGCGCCGGCACGGCAGCCGGCACCCACCTGGCCACCTGCGAGGCGTGCGGCGGCCGTGGCGAGGTGCAGTCGGTGCAGCGCACCTTCCTCGGCCAGGTGGTCTCCGCCCGCCCGTGCACCGTCTGCCAGGGCTACGGCACCACCATCCCGCACCCCTGCCCCACCTGCGCCGGCGACGGCCGGGTGCGTACCCGTCGCTCGCTGACCGTCAAGATCCCCGCCGGTGTCGAGGACGGCATGCGGATCCGGCTGGCTCAGCAGGGCGAGGTGGGCCCGGGTGGCGGCACCGCCGGCGACCTCTACGTGGAGATCCACGAGCGGCCGCACGACGTGTACTCCCGCAAGGGTGACGACCTGCACTGCCGGGTCACCGTCCCGATGACCGCGGCGGCGCTGGGCACCCGGCTGACCATCAAGACGCTGGACAGCGAGGAGACGGTCGACGTGAAGGCCGGCACCCAGCCCGCCAGCACGCTGCGGCTGCGCGCCCGAGGGGTGCCACACCTGCGCGGCACCGGCCGGGGCGATCTCTACGTGCACCTGGACGTCCGGACGCCGACCAAGCTCGACCCGGACCAGGAGCGGATGCTGCGCGACTTCGCCAAGACCCGGGGCGAGGAGGTCGCCGAGCTGACCAAGCAGGGCGGCTTCTTCTCCCGGATGCGCGACGCGTTCAACGGTCACGCCTGAGGTGTCCGCGCCGCTGTTCCTGGTCGAGGCTCTGCCCACCGGTGACGCGCTGACCCTGGACGGCCCGGAGGGGCACCACGCCGCCACCGTGCAGCGGCTGCGGGTCGGCGAGGAGTTGCTGCTCGCCGATGGCCGGGGCGGCACGGCCGCCGCGGTGGTCACCGCCGTCGGCCGGGGCAGCCTCGATCTCACCGTCACCTCCCGGGGGTACGCGGACGCGCCCGTACCCCGGCTGGTGATCGTGCAGGGCATCGCCAAGGGTGACCGGGGTGAGCTGGCCGTGCAGGCGATGACCGAGGTCGGGGTGGACGAGATCGTGCCCTGGTCGGCGTCCCGCTCGGTGACCCAGTGGCGCGGCGACCGGGGCGTACGGGCTCGGGAGAAGTGGGTGGCGACCGCCCGGGAGGCGGCCAAGCAGGCCCGCCGCCCCTGGCTGCCGGTGGTGGCCGGTGCGCCGGACGAGTCGACGGCCACGGTGGCCCGCCGGATCGCCGGCGCCGCCGCCGCGTTCGTGCTGCACGAGGAGGCCGACGAGCGGCTGACCCTCGCCGAGCTGCCGTCGGCAGGGGAGATCGTCCTGGTGGTCGGCCCCGAGGGCGGCATCGCCCCGGCCGAGCTGACCGCCTTCCGCGAGGCTGGCGGCCAGCCGGTCCGGCTCGGCCCGGCGGTGCTGCGCACCTCCACCGCCGGCGTGGCCGCGCTCAGCGTGCTCGCCACCCGCCTCAACCGCTGGTAGCGCGGGACGCGAGGAAACGGGTCGGCGACTCGACACCCGGTGGTCCGGGCCGATCGTCGGGCCGGCGGTCAGCTGCGCAGGTAGGACGCGCCGTTGAGGTCGAGGATGGCGCCCGACGCCCACTCGGCCAGCGGCGAGGCCAGCCAGTGCACCGCGGCGGCGATCTCTTCCGGCCGGGCCACCCGGTCGAACGGGCTCTGCTCCCGGATGGCCGCGCCCTGCTCACCGCGCAGGTGCTCGGTGACCATGTCGGTCGCCACGAAGCCCGGCGCGACGGTGGCGACCGCGATGCCGTACGGCGCGAGCGCCACCGCGAGGGACTGGCCCAGCGCGTTCAGCCCCGCCTTGCTGGCGCCGTACGCCGGCTGGTCCGGCTCGCCGCGGAACGCGCCCCGGGACGAGACGTTGACGATCCGACCGCCGCGCTCCCGCATGTGCTGGGCGGCGCACCAGGTGACGTTGCCGGCGCCGGTCAGGTTCGTCTCCAGCACCTGCCGCCAGCGCTTCTGCCACTGCTCGTAGGAGGCGCCGAAGATCGGGTGCGGGTCGTCCCGGTCGCCGTACATCCCGGCGTTGTTGACCAGCACGTCCAGGCCGCCCAGCAGGTCGGCGGCCCGGTCGACCATGGCCCGGACCGCGTCCGGGTCGGTGAGGTCGGCGCGGACCACCACGTGCCCCGCGCCGGGCAGTTGCGCGCGTAGCTCCTCCGCCGCGTCCGCCGAGTCGCGGTGGTGGATGGCCACCCGGTCGCCGCCGGCCGCGAACGCCGTCGCCACCGCCCGACCGATCCCGCGTGAGGCCCCGGTCACCAGTACCGCCCGATCCGTCATGCCGGCCATCCTGCCGTACCTTCCCTGACCTTCCCTACACTGCCCCGATGGGATCCGATTGCCTGTTCTGCCGCATCGTCGCCGGGGAGATTCCGGCCACCGTGGTCCGGGAGACCGCCACCACGCTCGCCTTCCGGGACATCGGTCCGAAGGCGCCGGTGCACGTCCTGGTGATTCCGAAGGAGCACTACGCCGACATCGCCACCCTCGCCCAGGGTGACCCGGCCCTGGCCGGGGAGGTGCTGGCCACGGCCGCCGCGGTGGCCGAGGACGAGGGGCTGCTCGGCGACGGCTTCCGGCTGATGTTCAACACCGGCGTGTACGGCGGGCAGGAGGTGTTCCACGTGCACGCACACCTGCTCGGTGGCGCGCCGCTCGGCCCGATGCTCGCCCGGGACCTGGCGTGAGCGCTGACCCGCTGTCCGCCCGGGCCGTCGACGAGCGGCTGGGCCGGCTGGTCCGCCGGGTGCAGGCCGATGCCCGGGTGCCGGCGGTGTCGGCGGCGCTGCACCGGGCCGACCGCCCGCTCTGGAGCTGCACCGTCGGCGGCACCGGCACCGACCGCCCGCTGGGGGCGTCCACCCAGTTCCGGATCGGTTCGGTCACCAAGACCTTCACCGCGGTGCTCACCCTCCAGTGCCGCGACGACGGGCTGCTGGATCTGGACGACCCGGTGGGCCGGCACCTGGACCTGCCCGCCCACGGGGAGCTGACCGTCCGCCGGCTGCTGTCACACACCGGTGGCCTGCAACGCGAGCCGTTCGGCGACGTCTGGGACAACCTGCGCGCGCCGGACGCCGACCAGTTGGTCGCCGAGCTGGACCGGGCCGAGCGCGTGCTGCCACCGGCCCGCCGCTTCCACTACTCGAACCTCGGCCTGGCCGTGCTCGGCCAACTGGTCGCCCGATTGCGCGGCGGCAGCTGGGCCGAGGTGCTCGCCGAGCGGGTGCTGACGCCGTTGGGCCTGGCCGACACCGCCGTGACCCCCGGGCCGGCGGCGGCCACCGGTTTCCTCGTCGACGCGTACTCCGACGAGGCGCACCCGGAGCCGCCGACCGACTTCGGCGCGGTCGGCCCGGCCGCCCAGCTCTGGAGCACGGCGACCGACATGGCCCGCTGGGCGGCGTTCCTCGCCGACCCGGCGGCGCTGGACCCGGCCGGCGCGGTGCTCGCCCCCGCCACGCTGGACGAGATGCGCTGGCCGGTGACCACCACCGACGAGACGCTGTGGGGAGCCGGCTTCGGGCTCGGCCTGATCCTGGTGCCGCAGGGCGAGCGGGTGGTGCACGTGGGGCACGACGGGGCGATGCCCGGATTCCTGGCCGCGGTGTACGGCCGGCGGGGCGGCGACGGCACGGCGGGCGCGATGGGCGCCGCCGTGCTCGGCTCCTCCGGCACGGCGGCGGAGCTGTTCGACCTGCCGCACCGGCTGCTCGCCGCGGCGGTCGAGCACGACCCGGCGGAGATCGAGCCGTGGCGGCCCGGCGCGCCCGCTCCGGCCGCCCTGCGGGGGCTGCTCGGCCGCTGGTGGGGCGAGGGATTCGAGTACGTCTTCTCCTGGCACGACGGCACACTGCGGGCGCGGGGGGCCAACGACCCGGCGGGACGCCCACCGGCGATCTTCACCCCGCTGCCGGACCGGCCGGACGTGTTCCGCACGGTCTCCGGCCGGGAGGTCGGCGAGCTGCTGAGGCTGACCCGGGACGAGTCGGGCGCGGTGGTCCGGATGCACTGGGCCACGTACCGCTTCACCCGCCACCAGGAGACCTTCGACCGGTACGACTTCCGGGCCGGGGGTTGATCGCGGCCAGCGGAAATGGACGCGATGCGGGCCGCGTTGAACCGATACGATGGGGGTAACGTCCGCACGCCGTGCCAGCAGGGCCGGCGCCGAGATCGAGAGCAGGTGCGCGGGGCCTTCGGCCCGACCTATGACTGGCACCCCACCTCCCGGCCCGCCCCGGGTGCAGACCAGGATCACCGTGCCCGACTCGAAGATCATGGTCAATCTGCTCGGCGCAGGTGACGAGATCCTGCGACTGGTCGAACGCTCGGTCACCAGCGACGTGCACGTCCGTGGCAACGAGATCACCATCACCGGTGCGCCCGCGGACAATGCCCTCGCCGAGCGGGTCTTCACTGAGCTGCTCGAACTCATCGAGAAAGGCGAGACCCTGACCACTGACGCGGTTCGGCGTACCGTCGGCATGCTCGAGCAGGGCAGCGCCGAACGGCCCGCCGAGGTCCTGACGCTCAACATCCTCTCCCGGCGCGGGCGCACCATCCGCCCCAAGACCCTCGGGCAGAAGCGGTACGTCGACGCGATCGACTCGCACACCATCGTCTTCGGCATCGGCCCGGCCGGCACCGGCAAGACCTACCTGGCCATGGCGAAGGCCGTCCAGGCGTTGCAGGCCAAGCAGGTCAACCGGATCATCCTGACCCGACCGGCGGTCGAGGCGGGTGAGCGACTGGGCTTCCTGCCCGGCACGCTGAACGAGAAGATCGACCCGTACCTGCGCCCGCTCTACGACGCGCTGCACGACATGCTCGACCCGGAGTCGATCCCGAAGCTGATGGCCGCGGGCACGATCGAGGTCGCCCCACTGGCGTACATGCGCGGCCGCACGCTCAACGACGCGTTCATCATCCTGGACGAGGCGCAGAACACGACGCCCGAGCAGATGAAGATGTTCCTCACTCGGCTCGGCTTCAATTCCAAGATCGTCGTCACCGGTGACGTCACCCAGGTGGACCTTCCCGGCGGCACGACCAGCGGTCTGCGCGTGGTCCGGGAGATCCTGGAGAACGTCGAGGACGTGCACTTCGCCCAGTTGTCCAGCTCCGACGTGGTCCGCCACCAGCTGGTCGGGCAGATCGTCGACGCGTACGCCCGCTGGGACGCCGAGCGGGAGACCCAGCAGGCGCAGGGCGTCCACGCGGTGCCCGGGCGACCCGCCCAGGGCGGCCGGGCCGGCCGCCGCCGCTAAAGCAGAGGAAGCAAGTTGTCCATCGAGATCGCCAACGAGTCCGGTGTCGAGGTCGACACCGACGCCGTGCTCGCCGTCGCCCGGCACGCACTCGACGAGATGGGGGTCAACCCCCTTGCCGAGTTGTCCGTGCTGCTGGTCGACATCGACTACATGACCGAGTTGAACCACCGCTGGATGGGTGGCGAAGGCCCGACCGACGTGCTCGCGTTCCCCATGGACGAGGGCAGCGTCGACCACGGCCCCGGCGAGACCGCCCCGTCCGGCGGTGAGCCGGCCCTGCTCGGCGACATCGTGCTGTGCCCGGAGGTGGCGGCCAAGCAGGCGGCGACCGCCGGGCACGCGCCGGCCGACGAGCTGCACCTGCTCACCGTGCACGGGGTGCTGCACCTGCTCGGCTACGACCACGCCGAGCCGGAGGAGGAGCGGGAGATGTTCGCGCTCCAGGCCCGACTGCTGGCGAGCTGGCGGTCGACCCGCAACCAGTGATGCCCACTCCGATACTGGCGGCCAGCCCCACGGCTGGCCTTCCCGACCTGCAACTGATCGTCTTCGCCGCCGGCCTGGTGGTGCTGGCCGGCCTGATCGCGATGACCGAGGCGGCGCTCGCCGCGGTCTCCCCGGCCCGGGCGGCCGAGCTGGCCCGGGACGGCGTGCGCGGCGCGCGTACCCTCCAGACCGTCGCCGCCGACGTGGTCCGGCACCTCAACCTGCTCCTGCTGTTGCGGCTGCTCGCCGAGCTGACCGCCACCACGCTGGTGGCACTGGTCGCGGTGGACACCTTCGGCGCCGGCTGGCGGGCCGCGTTGGTCACCGCCGGCGCGATGACCGTGGTCAGCTTCGTGGTGGTCGGGGTCGCCCCGCGCACCATCGGCCGACAGCACGCGTACGCCGTCGGGCGGGCGGTGGCGCCGCTGGTCCGCTGGCTGGGCCGGGCGCTCAACCCGCTCGCGTCGCTGCTCATCCTCATCGGCAACGCGGTCACCCCGGGGCGCGGCTTCCGGGAGGGGCCGTTCGCCACCCAGGTGGAGCTGCGTGAGCTGGTCGACCTGGCCGAGCAGCGCGGCGTGGTCGAGCACGGCGAGCGACAGATGATCCACTCGGTCTTCGCGCTCGGCGACACCATCGCCCGCGAGGTGATGGTGCCGCGTACGGAGATGGTGTGGATCGAGGAGGGCAAGACCCTCGAGCAGGCGCTGGCGCTCTTCCTGCGGTCCGGTTTCTCCCGCATTCCGGTGATCGGCGAGAGCGTCGACGACGTGCTGGGTGTGCTCTACCTCAAGGACCTGATCCGGCGCTCCCGGGGCGGTGACCCGGACGCCGAGCAGTTGCCGGTGGCCGAGCTGATGCGTCCGGCGACCTTCGTACCGGAGTCCAAGCCGGTCGACGACCTGCTGTCCGAGATGCAGGCCGCCCGCAACCACCTGGTCATCGTGGTCGACGAGTACGGCGGCACCGGCGGCCTGGTCACGATCGAGGACATCCTGGAGGAGATCGTCGGCGAGATCACCGACGAGTACGATGTCGAACGCCCGCCGGTCGAACGCCTGGCGGACTCCGCCGTGCGGGTCACCGCCCGCCTGCCGGTGGAGAATCTGGGCGAGCTGTTCGACACCGATCTGCCCGCCGACGAGGTGGAGACGGTCGGTGGTCTGCTCGCCCAGTCGCTGGGCCGGGTGCCGATCCCCGGGGCGCAGGTCGAGGTGGCCGGCCTCCGGCTGGTCGCCGAGGGCACCACCGGCCGGCGCAACCGCATAGACACCGTCCTGGTCAGCCGGGTCGAGCCGGGCGACGAGCAGGACACCGCGGGGCGTGGCGAGGACGCCGGCCCCGGGGACGACCAGGACCACTATCGAGACGAGGAGAGGCAACCCGCCGATGCCTGACACACCCGCCGCGCCCGCGGTGTCC
>NZ_RCVI01000139.1:0-19231 GCF_003667455.1 Micromonospora sp. CV4
GGGAGGGGGCCAGGGTGGACGGGTTTGGTGCGGTGTCGACGGCGCTGGTGGCGGACGCGTGCGTGCGGCTGGGGGTGCCGGTGCGGGCGGCGCCGCCGGGTGTCCGCGCGGTCGTGTCCGGTCAGCGGGTGGCGGGGCGGGCGCTGCCGGTACGCCACTACGGCAGTGTCGACGTGTTCCTGGAGGCGTTCGAGCGGGCCGAGCCGGGCGACGTGCTGGTGATCGACAACGGCGGGCGGTCGGACGAGGCCTGCGTGGGTGATCTCGCGGTGCTGGAGGCGGGTGCGGCCGGGGTGTCCGGTGTGGTGATCTGGGGGCTGCACCGGGACACGGCGGAGCTGATCGAGATCGGGCTGCCGGTGTTCAGCTACGGCGCCTGCCCGCTCGGGCCGTCCCGTCTGGACGCACGGGAGCCGGCGGCGTTGGCCAGTGCGCGGTTCGGCGGGTACGAGGTGGGCCGGGACGATGTGGTGTTCGGCGACGACGACGGGGTGCTGTTCGTGTCCGCCGACCGTGTTGCGGAGGTGCTGGCCACGGCGGCGGACATCCGTCGGGTGGAGCGGGAGCAGGCGGAGCGGATCCGGGCCGGGGAGACGCTGCGGAGGCAGACCGGGTTCGCGGACTACCTGCGGCGGCGCGACGCCGACCCGACGTACACCTTCCGCCGGCACCTGCGCCGGATCGGCGGCGCGATCGAGGAGTGAGCCGCGCGCAAGCGTGCAGGTTCGGACCGCGGTTTCTCGGCGGCGGACCTCTAGCGCGCGGCCGAGACTTGGCAATATCCTCCGGAGAGCGTGCGGCCATTGGAGCTACTTTTCATTCCCCCGCCGCCGGCCGCAGGAGGAGAAACCATGCACGTCGACCATTCCGAAGTGGACCGCCGGACGCTGCTGCGAGCCGGTCTCGGCGCGGCCACGGTCGCCGTGGTCGGGAGCGAACTCGCCTTCCCGGGCGCCGCGCACGCCGCCCCCGGCGCCGACCTGGACTGGATCATCAGCTGTGACGAGTGGGCGGCCCGGCCGCCGAAGGACCCGCTGTCGGTCAGCGCCATCGCGACCAACAAGATCATCGTGCACCACATGGCGTTCCCGAACGTCACCGACTACTCCCGGGAGCAGGCGGTCAAGCTGGCCCACGACTGCCAGGACCTGCACATGGACGGCAACGGCTGGTCCGACACCGGCCAGCACTTCACGGTGAGCCGGGGCGGCTACGTCCTGGAGGGTCGGCGGGGCAGCCTGGAGCGCCTCGAAGCCGGCGACCGGCAGATGATCTCGGCGCACTGCCCGGGCGAGAACGGGCGTGCCATCGGGATCGAGAACGAGGGCACCTACGTCACCGAGACCCCGCCGAAGGCGCTGACCGACTCGCTGGTCAAGCTCTGCGTCGCCGTCTGCCGGCAGTACGGGCTGCACGCGCACGACATCTTCGGCCACTGGGACTTCCGCACCACGCAGTGCCCCGGGGCCGCCTTCTACCGCGAGTTCCCGGCGCTGCGCCGGCGGGTGTTCGCCGCCCTCGGCACCGACCTGGCCGACGTTCCCGCGCGCCGCTGGCCCGACCTGTGGCGCTTCGTCAACTCCCCGTCGGTCCGCGTGGTGCAGCACCTGCTCGCCTTCCGCGGCTACGCCGTGACGGTCAGCGGCACGTTCGACACCGCGACCGTGACCGCCGTGCAGGACTGGCAGGCGCGCAACGGCATCGCGGTCGACGTCGACGCCACGCTGACCCCGCCGACCTGGGAGACCCTGGCGCCCGAGCTGGACCAGCACGCCAGCGGCCCGCCGGTGACCGCGGTGCAGGAAATGCTCTTCACCAAGGGGTACGCCGTCACCGTCACCGGCGCGTACGACCACGCGACCCGGGACGCCGTGAAGGACCTCCAGGCGCTGCACGGGCTGCCCCGCAACGGCAAGCTCAGCACGAGCACGTGGTGCGCGATCGTCGGCGGAACGGTCCGCCAGTCGTTCCGGCACCGCTGAGTCTGCGGAGCACCGGCGGCGGCACGGGCGCGTACCCGTGCCGCCGCCTGCCGGGCAACCAGCGCAAACGCGGGCGCGCCTCACCGGCCACCCTCCACCGGTCTGCCACGATGGGCTGACCAGGACCAAGGAGGGCGTTGTGCAGACACGACTCAACCCGTACCTCAACTTCCCCGGCACCGCGCGCGAGGCGATGGAGTTCTACCACCGCGTGTTCGGCGGCGACCTGACGATGAACACCTTCGGCGAGTTCGGCAGCACGGAGCCGGGCCTGACCGACCAGATCATGCACGCGCGGCTGGAGTCCCCCAACGGGTTCACCCTGATGGCGTCGGACACCGCGCCCGGGATGAACCACGTGCCCGGCACCAACATCGCGATCAGCCTCAGCGGCGACAACGCCGACGAGCTGCGCGGCTACTGGGAGCAGCTCTCCGCGAGCGGGTCGGTGACCATGCCGCTGGAAAAGCAGATGTGGGGCGACGAGTACGGCCAGTGCGTCGACCCGTACGGCATCGACTGGATGGTCAACATCACCCAGCCCCAGGCCTGACCAGCGCACCGTCGCCGGTCAGCCGGTTTGGCCGACGACGCGGGCGGAAAGAGTGCCGGGCATGAGATGGGCCCGTCGAGCCGTACCCGCCGTAGCCGCCGCCGTCGCCGCGCTCGCCGCGCGGGACCTGATCCAGCGTGACCACGCGCTGCTGCGCAACTTCCCGGTGCTCGGGCGCGCCCGATACCTGTTGGAGGCAATCGGGCCGGAGCTCCGGCAGTACATCGTGGCGGGCAACAACGAGGAGCGGCCGTTCACCCGGGACCAGCGCCGCTGGGTGTACGCGTCGGCGAAGCAGCAGAACAACTACTTCGGCTTCGGCACGGACAACGACATCGAGTACACCCCCGGCTATCCGATCATCAAGCACCGCACCTTCGGCCGTGCCGTGCCGCCGTCGACGCCGACCGCCGGGCACGACGTGCGGCTGCCCTGCGCCAAGGTGCTCGGCGCGGCCCGGGGGCGGGCACGCGCGTTCCGGCCGGAGTCGGTGGTCAACATCTCCGGGATGAGCTTCGGCTCGCTCTCCGGCAACGCCATCACCGCGCTGAACAGGGGCGCGGCGCTCGCCGGCTGCCTACAGAACACCGGCGAGGGCGGTCTGTCGCCGTACCATCGCAACGGCGGTGAGCTGGTCTTCCAGCTCGGCACGGCATACTTCGGCTGCCGGGACGAGCACGGCCGGTTCAGCCTGGACCGGCTGAAGGAACTGGTGGCCGGCGCGCCGGTGAGGGCACTGGAGATCAAGCTGAGCCAGGGCGCCAAGCCCAGCCTCGGCGGTCTGCTGCCCGGTGCGAAGGTGTCCGCCGAGATCGCCGCCACCCGGGGCATCCCGGCCGGGCAGGACTGCGTCAGCCCCTCCCGGCACGCCGAGTTCTCCGACTGCGACAGCCTTCTCGACTGGGTGGAGCTGCTGGCCGCCGAGACCGGCCTGCCGGTCGGCATCAAGTCGGCGGTCGGCGACCTGGGCTTCTGGGAGGAACTGGCCACCCTGATGCGGGACACCGGCCGGGGCGTCGACTTCGTGACGATCGACGGCGGCGAGGGCGGCACCGGCGCCGCGCCGCTGATCTTCACCGACTCGGTGTCGCTCCCGTTCCAGCAGGGCTTCTCCCGGGTGTACAAGGTCTTCGCCGAGCACGACCTGCACGAACAGGTGGTCTTCGTCGGCGGCGGCAAGCTCGGCCTGCCGGACAACGCCGTCGTGGCCTTCGCGCTCGGCTGCGACCTGGTCAACGTGGGCCGGGAGGCGATGCTGTCGATCGGCTGCATCCAGGCGCAGAAGTGTCACACCGACACCTGCCCCACCGGAGTGGCGACCCAGAACGCCTGGCTGGCCCGGGGGCTGGACCCGACGCTGAAGTCGGTGCGCGCGGCCAACTACCTGCGGACGTTGCGCCGGGACCTGGTGAAGGTGGCCGAGGCGTGCGGCGTGGAGCACCCCGGCCTGATCGGCACCGACGCGGTGGAGATCCTGGACGGCCGCACCGGCTCCACCGGACTGCACGAGGTGTACGGCTACCGACCGGAGTGGGGTCTGCCCTCACCGGCCGACCGGGCGGAGATCGTCCGGCTGATGGCGCCGGAGGCGCCGCAGGGTGGCAGCGCGACGCCCTCCCCCACCGCCGTCGGCTGACCGGCGCCCGCCGATAACCCGTGGAGCCGGACGCCCGGGCACCGTATCGTGGCGCGGTGCTGATCAGACGCGAGACGCCCGCCGATGTCGACGCCATCCGCGCGGTGCACGCCGCCGCCTTCGGCGCGCCGGACGGCGCCGTACCGATCGAGGCGACGCTGGTCGACGCGCTGCGCGCCGACGAGGGCTGGCTGCCCGCGTACTCCCTGGTGGCGGCCGACCCGGACGGCCAGGTGGTGGGGCACGTGGTGGCCACCCGCGCGCAGGTGGCCGGCCAGCCGGTCGCGCTCGGCGTGGGGCCGCTCGGCGTGCTTCCCGCCTGGCAGCGGCGCGGGGTCGGCTCGGCGCTGATGCACGCGGTGCTGGGCGCGGCCGACGCCCGGGACGAGCCACTGGTGGTGCTGCTCGGCCACCCCGACTACTACCCGCGATTCGGCTTCCGGCCGGCCGTCGAGCTGGGCGTCACCCCGCCGCAGCCCTGGGGCCCGCAGTACTTCCAGGCCCGCCCGTTGAGCGCCTGGCGGGATTCGATCCGGGGCGAGTTCCGGTACGCCGGCCCGTTCGACGAGCTGTGACCCCACCGCGTATCCGCCGGCGGCGCGCCAGCGACCTCGACGGTTGCGTCGCGGCGCTGGCCCTCGTCCACCGGGCCGACCGGTACCCGCTGAACTGGCCCGCCGACCCGCACCGCTGGCTGCGCGAGCCCCGTCCGGCGCGCGCGTGGGTCGCCGTCGACGCCGCCTCGGCGATCGTCGGGCATGTGGCGGTGCACCGGCTGCCCGAACCGGCGGACGGGTCGCCCGCCCGGCCGACCGCCGAGGTGGCTCGCCTGTTCGTGTCGCCGGCCGCGCGCGGGACCGGGCTGGGCGGCGCGCTGCTGACCAGGGTCGGGCGGTGGGCGGCCGAGCGCGGGACGGACCTGGTGCTCGAGGTGGCCGCCAGCGACACCGCGGCCGCCGCCCTCTACGAGCGCGCCGGGTGGCGGTGCACCGGCACCAGCACGGCGCAGTGGACCGCTCCCGACGGTGGCGCGGTGTCGATGCGCCACTACGCCCTGCGCACCGGTGCCGCGGCGGAGCGCTAGCCTCCGGCGACACCGCAAGGTCACGTTCGCCCAGCTCACTGTGGTGATCGCGGACGCCATGCGAACATATGTACGTGTCACCCGGGGCCAGCATCCTGCACGCCGACCTGGACGCCTTCTACGCGTCGGTCGAGCAGCGCGACGACCCGCGCCTGCGGGGGCGGCCGGTCATCGTCGGCGGGGGCGTGGTGCTGGCGGCCAGCTACGAGGCGAAGGCGCGCGGCGTACGCAGCGCCATGGGCGGCCAGCAGGCGCGCCGGCTCTGCCCGGACGCGATCGTCGTACCGCCCCGGATGTCGGCGTACACGGCGGCCAGCCGGGCGGTGTTCGAGATCTTCCGGCAGACCACGCCGCTGGTCGAGGGGCTCTCCATCGACGAGGCGTTCCTGGACGTGGGCGGTCTTCGCCGGCTGGCCGGGCCGCCGGCCGACATCGCCGACCGGTTGCGCCGGGAGATCCGCGAACGGGTCCACCTGCCGATCACCGTGGGCGTGGCCCGGACGAAGTTCCTGGCGAAGGTGGCCAGCGGGGTGGCCAAGCCGGACGGGTTGCTGGTCGTCGCGCCCGACGCCGAGCTGGCGTTCCTGCATCCGCTGCCGGTGGAACGGCTCTGGGGCGTCGGCCCGATCACCGCCGCGAAGCTGCGGGAACGGCGGATCCGTACGGTCGGCGAGGTGGCCCGGCTCGGCGAGGCGGCGCTGGTGTCGCTGCTCGGCGCCGGCGCCGGCCGGCACCTGCACGCCCTGGCGCACAACCGCGACCCCCGGTCGGTGCAGGTCGGTCGCCGGCGCGGCTCGATGGGCGCGCAGCACGCCCTGAGCCGTACGCCGCACGCGCCGGCGGAGCTGGACGCCGTCCTGGCCGGCCTGATCGACCGGGTCACCCGGCGGATGCGGGCGGCCGGGCGTTCCGGACGCACGGTGATGCTGCGGCTGCGCTTCGGCGACTACACCCGGGCCACCCGCTCACACACCATCGGCAAGGCGACCGCGGACACCACGCCGCTCCTAACCGCCGCGCGGGCGCTGCTGCGGGCCGCCCTGCCCGAGATCGATCGGCGGGGCGTCACGCTGATCGGCGTCTCGGTCGGCAACCTGGACGACAACCCGGTCCAGCCGGAGCTGCCGTTCCACCACGATCCGGGCGCCGAGCTGGACGCCGCGGTGGACGCGGTCCGCGACCGGTTCGGGTCGGCGGCGCTCACCCGCGCGGTGCTGCTCGGCCGGGATCCCGGCGTCGAGATGCCGCTGCTGCCGGACTGACCGTGCCGGGTGGCGACGGGGCGGACATCACAGGGGACGGAGGGTTTAGCGACGGCCTGAGCGGTCACGTAGTGACGATCAGCCATCCAGGGGGGACCACCATGTCCGACGACACCAGCAACCGTCCGAGCCGGCGCGAGCAGCGTCCCGGCGACGTGACCGACCCACTGCTCTGGCAGCTCGCGATCGACGTGCTCAGCGCACATGAGCCGGACGAGGACGGCGCCTGCCGCAATCTGCTCTGCGCCGGCCAGCCGTGGCCGTGCGCGGCCCGCCGCTCCGCCGAACAGTCGCTGCGGCTGGCCCGCGGTTCGGCCGACACACCGTCCACGTCGGAGCGGGACGAGGGCACCACCACACCTGCTGACCGGCCCGCCGAGGGCGTTCCGATCGCGCGCCGGGCCTGGTCGTCGCTTCCGGAGGCAGCCGCGTCGGCCGCCTGACGCGCACCCTTCTCGACACGCCGCGGGCGCCCGACCGGAATCCGGTCGGGCGCCCGCGCGTCGTGCGTCAGAGAGCGAGCCGCTGACCCGGGAAGATCAGGCCGGCGTCGGCGCCGATCAGCTGCCGGTTGCGCTCGTACAGGGCCTCCCAGCCGCCGGTCACCTGGTGGGCCTGGGCGATCTCCGACAGGGTGTCGCCCGGCTTGACCAGGTACGTTCCGGCGCCCGTCGACGGCGCGGTGCGCTCGTGGTTGCGGGTTGCCGGCTGCTCGCCGCGCGTCGACCGCTCCCGGGGCTTCGACGTCGAGTCGGACTTCGAGGTGGACTTCGAGTCGGACTTCGTCGAGGACTTCGTGGCGGAGCCGCCCGACGAGCCGCCCTTCCTGCCGCAGGTCGGCCAGGCGCCGATGCCCTGCCCGTCGAGCACCTTCTCGGCGATCGCGATCTGCTCGCCGCGGCTGGCCAGGTCGGCGCGGGCGGCGTACTTCTTGCCGCCGTAGCCGGCCCAGGTGCTCTGCGAGAACTGAAGTCCGCCGTAGTAGCCGTTGCCGGTGTTGATGTGCCAGTTGCCGCTGGACTCGCACTGGGCGATCGCGTCCCAGTTGACCCCGGCCTGGGCCGGGGCGGCCGGGCCGAAGAGGGCGACGGCGCCGGTGACCGCGCCGACGGCGAGGGTGCCGACGGTGACGCGGCGGGTGGTGACCCGTCGATGACGGGCGGTGTGTGCAGATGACATGTGAGCTTCCTCCACGCCGGCGAGGTGAGCTGTCGGGTTCGGGCCGAGGAGCCCGGCCGCGCGGTGGCGGCTTCACCCCGAGGTGACGTGCACCGAGGAACGTTGGGTCCCCCGCTCCTGCCCGGGTGACTGGTTCCGACGACCGGGGGCAGGATTTGGCGTTGCCGGTCGCGGTGTCCGCATTGGCGAACCCGACCGACGTTAGGCACGGTCGGTGAGGGTCGCCCACCCCCTGTGAACTTCTTCACCGAGCCACACGGGGCGGCCCGCGCAGCGGTTGCGGGCGTAGCGCGGCTGTGCAGTGACCACGATGGACCGTTTCCGATCGGCGGAGCCGGGCCACGGGCAGCTCGGCGCGGGCGGCGTGAACGGTCCGGCCGGCGGGGCCCGTCGCACGGGCGGCCCGCCGGCCGGAGGGATCGGTCGGTCAGAGGGTGCGCGCCAGCCGGTCAGCGAGGGCCCGGGTGAACCGGGCCGGGTCGGCCAGCTCGCCACCCTCGGCGAGCACCGCCAGCCCGTACAGCAGCTCGGCCGTCTCGGTCAGAGCCTCGGAGCCCGCGCTCTGCTCGTGGGCCTTGCGCAGCCCGGCAACCAGGGGATGACCGGGATTGATCTCCAGGATCCGCTTCGTCGACGGAACCTCGTGCCCCATCGCCCGGTACATCTTCTCCAGGGTCGGGGTGAGATCGTGCGCGTCGCCGACGACGCAGGCCGGTGACGTGGTCAGCCGCGACGACAGGCGGACCTCGCGGACGCTGTCGGTCAGGGTGGTGCCAAGCCAGTCGAGCAGCGGGGCGAACTCCTGTCGCTGCTGCTCGCGCTCGGCCTCGGCCTGCTGCTTCTCCTCGTCGGTGTCCAGATCGACCTCGCCCTTGGCGATCGAGCGCAGCGGGCGGCCGTCGTACTGGCCGACCCGCTCGACCCACACTTCGTCGACCGGGTCGGTGAGCAGCAGCACCTCGTGGCCCTTGGCCCGGAACGCCTCCAGGTGCGGGGAGTTCTCGATGGTGGCCCGGGAGTCGCCGGTGGCGTACCAGATGTCGCTCTGACCGTCCTTCATCCGTGCCACGTAGCCGGCCAGGTCGGTGGGCTCGGCCGGGTCGTGGGTGGAGGGCACCGACAGGATCTCCAGCAGGATGTCGCGGTTGTCGGCGTCGTCGATCAACCCCTCCTTGACCACCGCGCCGAACTCGGTCCAGAAGGTGCGGTAGCGCTCGGGGTGGTTGGCCTTGAGGTCCCGGACCGTGGCGAGGACCTTCTTCACCAGGCGGCGGCGGACGATCTGGATCTGCCGGTCCTGCTGGAGGATCTCCCGGGAGATGTTCAGCGACAGGTCGTGCGCGTCGACCACACCCTTGACGAAGCGCAGGTAGGTGGGGACCAGCGCCTCGCAGTCGTCCATGATGAACACGCGCTTGACGTAGAGCTGGACGCCACGGCGGCCCTGCGGGGCGAACATGTCCAGCGGGGCGTGGCTGGGCAGGAACAGCAGCGCCTCGTACTCGAAGGTGCCCTCGCCCTTCATGTGCACGACCTCGAGCGGGTCGGCCCAGTCGTGGCTGACGTGCTTGTAGAACTCGTTGTACTCGGCGGCGTCGACCTCGTCGCGGGGCCGCGCCCAGAGCGCCTTCATCGAGTTGAGCGTCTGCACCTCGCTGGTGGCGTCCGCGCCGTCGGCGCCCGGGCGCTCGACGCGCATCCGGATCGGCCAGGCGATGAAGTCGGAGTACCGCTTGACGATCTCGCGGACGGTCCACTCGGCGGTGTAGTCGTGCAGGTTGTCCTCGGTGTCGGCCGGCTTCAGGTGCAGGGTCACCGTGGTGCCCTGCGGCGCCTCGTCGACGGTCTCGATCGAGTACGTGCCCTCGCCGGTGGACTCCCAGCGGGTGCCGCCGGTCTCGCCGGCCTTTCGGGTCAGCAGGGTGACCCGGTCGGCGACCATGAACGCGGCGTAGAAGCCGACACCGAACTGGCCGATCAGCTCCTGCGAGGCACGCGCGTCGGCGGACTCGCGCAGCTTGCTCAGCAGCTCGGCGGTGCCCGACTTGGCGATGGTGCCGATCAGCCGGATCACCTCGTCGCGGGTCATGCCGATGCCGTTGTCCCGCACGGTCAGGGTGCGGGCGTCCCGGTCGACCTCGATGGCGACGTGCAGGTCGTCGGTGTCGGCGACGAGGTCCTTGTCGACCAGTGTCGCCAGCCGCAGCTTGTCCAGCGCGTCGGACGCGTTAGAGATGAGTTCCCGCAGGAAGACGTCCTTGTTCGAATAGATCGAGTGGACGACCAACTGGAGGAGCTGACGCGCCTCAGCCTGGAATTCCAACGTCTCGGCCTGATTGCTCACACCGTCTCCCTTCTCGGCTCGTGCGGAGGTTCGCGGAAAGGATACGAGCCGTCACCGGCCGGGCCGTGCCCGCGTCCGGGTCGTATTCCCGATCCGGGCGCGCCGCCCTCGTGACATAGCTGACTTTGATGGACAGAAGTCAGCTCGGATAGTGTTCCGGCCATGAAGATCGCTGGAAGCACCGCCCTCGTCACCGGCGCCAACCGCGGCTTCGGCCGGCACCTGGCCGCCGAACTCCTCGCCCGCGGCGCCACCGTCTACGCCGGCGCCCGCAACCCGGACACCGTCGACCTGCCCGGCGTGACGCCGGTGCGGCTGGACATCACCGACCCCGCCTCGGTGGCCGCCGCCGCCGAGCTGGTCGGAGACGTGAACCTGCTGATCAACAACGCGGGCATCGACTCCCGAACCGACCTGCTGGACGGCGATCTGGACCTCATCCGGCTCGAGATCGAGACCCACTACATCGGCAACCTGTCGATGATCCGGGCGTTCTCGCCGGTCATCGCCGGCAACGGCGGCGGGACCATCCTCAACGTGCTCTCCGTGCTGTCCTGGGTGAACCTTCCGCACCACGGTCCCTACGGCGCCGCCAAGTCGGCCGAGTGGGCCATGACCAACGCGCTGCGCATCCAGCTCGCCGAGCGGGGTGTCCGGGTCGCCGGCCTGCACGTCGGCTACATGGACACCGACATGGCCGCCGCGGTCGCCGGACCGAAGTCCGACCCGGCGGTGATCGCCCGGCTCGGCGTGGACGGCATCGAGGCCGACGCGTACGAGATCGTGACCGACGACATCAGCCGGCGGGTCCAGGCGGGCCTCTCCGGCGGGGTGGCCGCGCTCTACCCGCAGCTTCCCTGAGCCGCGACACCACGACCGTGATCGGGCCGCCGCCGGCATCCCCGGCGGCGGCCCGTCCTCGGGTACGCGGTCAGCTCCGTCCGCGCACCCGCCTCGGCGTGCGGCGGTCAGCAGCCGCCGCAGCTGTAGAAGAGGATGTCCCAGTGACTGCCCTCCTTGGTGTAGAGGTTGCCCGAGGCGGCCCGGTACTGGTAGCCGAAGCCGGCGATGTAGCCGACGTAGGTGTAGTTCGCGGAGATGTAGTTCTGGATGCAGGTGCTCAGCGCGATGTCGAGCTTGTAGCCGTTCCAGTGGCTGTACGTGCCGCCGGCATGGCCGACCTCGGTGCCGGCGGTGATGGTGACCGCGCAGCCGCTGGCCCGCTTGAACGTGATGATTCCGCTGATCGTCGCCTGCCGGACCCCGGTGAACGAGGTGCAGGTGGGCACGTTGCGGTCGCTGCAGTTGCCGCTGGAGGTCCACGAGATGTTGGCGGCGCGCAGCTGGGAGGTGGCGCTGGAGTGGCTGATGGCGAAGGCCGGGGCGGCGAGACCGAGCGCGGCGCCGACCGCGGCGAGGGTGGCCACCAGCAGTGTGAGCACGCGGCGGCGCAGGGTGGATCGGGTGGCGGACATGGCACTCCCGTTCGCAGCAGGGGTGGGATTTTTGCGAATCAGGGGCCGGCCTTGAAGGATTTCTACCAGAGATAGACAGGCGTGACTAGGTGTCGGGTGGAGACGGTCGCCCGGCTCCACCCGACGACCTCCGTCAGCTCGCCTGCAGCGTCACGTCGTCGATCACGAAGCTGGTCTGCAACGAGGCGTCCTCCGTGCCGGTGAACCGCAGCGTCACCGTCTGGCCGGCGTACGAGGCCATGTTGAAGGTGCGCTGGACGTAGCCGGCGGCGGCGTTGAGGTTCGAGTACGTCGCCAGCGTGGTCGAACCCACCTGCACGGTGAGCCGGTCGTACACCCGGGAAGTGGTCGTCTCGGCCGTGTCGATGTGCAGCCAGAACGACAGCGTGTAGCTGGCACAGCCGGCCGGCAGGGTCACCGACTGGGACAGGTTCTCGGTGCGGGTGCTGCCGTACCCGTTGAGCCACGCCTTGTACGACCCGGTCCGGGCCGGCTGACCGCTGGCGTTGGTGATCACGCCGGAGGACGCCGTCCACGGCGTGCTGCCGCTCTCGAAGCCACCGTTGCCGACCACCTGGCCGCCGGCGCAGCCGCCGGTGCCGGTCACCGTGAGCGTGAGGCTGGCGCTGCGAGTCACCGAGCCGCTGCCGGTCACCGTGATGGTGAAGGTGCCGGTCGCCGCACTGGCCGACGCGGCCATGGTCATCGTCGCCGAGCCGCCCGAGGTCACCGAGGACGGGCTGAACGAGACACTCACCCCACTGGGCGCACCGGAGGCGGACAGGCTGACCGACTGCGCCGAGCCGGCGGTGGTGGCGGTGACGACCGTCGCGGTGGTGCTGGCGCCCCGCGCGACGGTACGCGTGGTGGGGTTGACCGCGACGGAGAAGTCGTTCGTCGGGGTGCCGCCGCCCACGGCGAGCTGCCACAGCGCGTACGCGATGCCGTCCGCGGCCCGGTTCAGCACGGTGGCGCTGACGTTGGCGGTGGTGTCGCAGGCCCGGTGGTAGCAGGGGTCGTACGCGGAGTTGGCGGTGCCGCCCCACTTGGCGGCCTGGGCGCTGGTCTTGCGGGCGCTGGCGCCCGCGGCGTAGCCCGAGGTGGGGATGCCGGCCTGCTGGAAGTAGTAGTCGTCGGAGCGGCCCTGGCCCTCGACGTTCTCCTCCGGTTGCAGGCCCAACGAGTCCCAGTACGCCTTCAGCGGCGCGGCCGTGGTCGAGGTGACCCGGTTGATGAAGTAGCCACCGTTGATCGAGCCGACCATGTCGAAGTTGTAGTAACCCTTGATGTAGCCGCGCTGGGTGGCGTTGAGCGAGTTGACGTAGAAACGGGAGCCGTTGAGCCCCTGCTCCTCGTCGGTCCACCAGGCGAACCGGACCCGCTTGGTCATGGTCGGGCTCTGCGCGGCCAGGACCAGCGCGTTCTCCAGCAGGCTCGCCGAGCCGGTGGCGTTGTCGTTGATGCCCGGCCCGGCCGAGACTCCGTCGAGGTGGGCGCCGAACATGACCACCTGGTCGGCCGGGCCGCCGGGCCACTCCGCGATCAGGTTGTTCGAGGGGTACGTGCAGCTGGAGCAGTACTGCTCGCTGACCGTGTAGCCGGCTGCCTGGAGCCTGGTCTTGACGTAGGAGAGCGAGGCGGTGTAGCCGGCCGAGCCGGCCCGTCGGTTGCCGCCGTTGCTGCTGGCGATGGAGTTGAACTGGGTCAGGTGCGCCTGGACGTTGCTGACGGAGATGTCCGGCGCCGCCAGGACGGCGGCGGATCCGGCGATCGGCCGGGCCACTGCCGTCGCGGCGGTGGGTGACGCGGTCACCGGCTGGGCGGCCAGCGTCACCGTCATCCCGGTGAACACGGCGAGCGCGATGCCCGCGCTCAGCGTTCTGCCTCTCATGGGGGCTCCTCGGGGGTTGGAGAGATAACCGAGACAATTACAGATATCAATGTCTTCGGCATCGGTCGTTCGTCCGGAACCCCCACCGGTTCGGTGGCGGCCGCCGCTCTCCCAGCGGGCCGCTGGAACCGACACGGCGGGGGCGGAACGTCCCGTTTCGCCACCGCCGCTCCGTACGCTGAGCGCACGCCGACGCCGGCGGCCGGCTCGGACGGATGCCGGCGTCGGCACAGGTGAGTGAAGGTGCCAGGATGGGTAGGTAACGCCAGCAGGGGTCATCGGGCCCGGAACGGGGGGCTTGCGATGGGGCCGGGTCGAGCGTGAGACGACCCAGCACGGACCTGTTCACCGGCGGCGGTGACACCGGCCGGTTGATGGCGGAGCTGGACTGGACCGCCACCCCGCTCGGCCCGGTGACCGGCTGGCCGCAGAGCCTGCGCGCCGCGGTCCGAATGGTGCTCTCCTCCCGATACCCCATGCTGCTGCTCTGGGGCGACCGCCTGTCCCAGCTCTACAACGACGCGTACTCCGCGCTGATCGGCGACAAGCACCCGGCCGCGCTCGGCGACGACGTGCGGGTGACCCTCGCCGAGGGCTGGGACGTGCTCGCCCCGCTGATCCAGCAGGCCATGGCGACCGGGGTGGCCAGCTGGGTGCCCGCCCTGCAACTGCTCCTGGAGCGTGCCGGCTACCGCGAGGAGGCGTACTTCAGCGTCTCGCACGCACCGGCCCGGGACGACGAGGGCCGCACCGTCGGCGTGCTGACCGTGTGCAGCGAGGTCACCGAGCAGGTGGTCGGCGAACGGCGGCTGCGACTGCTGCGCGACCTTGCCGTAGGCGGCGACGGGCGCACCGTCGACGTGGACGCCACCTGCGCCCGGCTCGTCGACGCCATCGGCGCCCACCCGCTGGACGTGCCGTTCGCCGCCATCTACCTGCGCGACGGCACCGTGCTGCGCCGGGTCGCCTGGGCCGGCGGCGACCCGGATGACGCCACCGTGGCGGGGGCGCTGCCGGAGTCCGCCGCCCTGACCGACCCGGGCACGACGGCCCGCGCCTGGGGTCTGCCGGCCGCCGCCGAGGGCCGACCGACCGAGGTGACCGGCGTCGCAGATCGGCTGCCACTGCCGGCCGGCCCGTGGAAGGATCCGGTACGCACCGCGCTGGCACTGCCGCTGCCCTCGGCCACCGAGGCCCAGCCGCTCGGCGTCCTGCTGGTCGGGCTCAGCCCGAGCCGGGGGCTGGACGAGGCGTACCGCTCCTTCTACCAACTGCTGGCGCAGCAGGTCTCGGTGGCACTGCGCAACGCGCAGGCGTACGAGGAGGAGCGGCGCCGGGCCGAGGCGCTGGCCGAACTGGACCGGGTGAAGACCAGCTTCTTCACCAACGTCAGCCACGAGTTCCGTACCCCCCTCACCCTCATGCTCGGTCCGCTGTCGGACGCGCTCACCGATGCCGCCGCGCCACTGGCACCGGTGCAACGCGAGCGGGTGGAGACCGCCTGGCGCAACGCCACCCGCCTGTTGACCCTGGTCAACAGCCTGCTCACCTTCTCCAGCCTGGAGGCTGGGCAGGCCCGCAGCGACGCCCGGATGGTCGATCTCGCCACGCTCACGGCGGAGCTGGCCGGCGTCTTCCGGGCCGCCGTCGAACGGGCCGGGCTGACCCTGGAGGTCGACTGCCCGCCGCTGCCGCGGCCGGTCACGGTGGACCCGGTCAACTGGGAACGCATCGTCACCAACCTGCTGTCCAACGCCCTGAAGTACACGTTCATCGGCCGGATCCGGGTGGCTCTGGAGACCGACGACGAGGAGGTGCGGCTCACCGTCACGGACACCGGCATCGGCATCGCCGAACAGGAGCTGCCGAAGCTCTTCGAACGCTTCCACCGGGTGCAGGGCGCCCTCTCGCGCAGTCACGAGGGCACCGGCATCGGCCTGGCCCTGGTGCACGAGCTGGCCCGGCTGGAGGGCGGCGAGGTCCGGGTGACCAGCCGGGTCGGCGTCGGCAGCACCTTCACCGTGGCGCTGCCGTGGTCGGCGGCGCGTCGCACGGTGGCGACCGGAGCACCGCCCAACGGGCGGGGAGACGCGACCCGGGCCGCCGTCCAGGAGGCGGTGACCTGGCTGGCCGACCCGGGCGCCGGCGTCGCGGAGCCCGACCCGGCGTCCAGCTTTCCCGCCGACGAGCTGACCGGGGCACGGATCCTGGTGGCCGACGACAACAGCGACATGCGGGCGTACCTGACCCGGCTGCTCACCGGGCAGGGCTGGCGGGTGCAGGCCGTCACCGACGGGCGGCAGGCCCTCGACGCGGTCCACCGTGACCCGCCGGACCTGGTCCTGACCGACGTGATGATGCCGGTGCTCGACGGCTTCGAGCTGGTCCGCCGGCTGCGCGCGGACCCGGCGACCCGGGCGTTGCCGGTGCTGGTGCTCTCCGCCCGCGCCGGCGGGGAGGCCAGCGTGGCGGGCCTGAGCCTGGGCGCCGACGACTACGTGGTGAAGCCGTTCGCCGCGGCCGAGCTGATCGCCCGGATCAGGGCCGTGATCCGCCGGTCCCGCGCCGGCGGGGCCCCCCGGTCCGACGCGGCGCCGGCCCGGGACGACGGCGTTACACCGCAGGTCGACGCCACCTCGGCGGCGGCGCAACCGGTCACCGCCGTCGCGCCCGCGACGGCCGTGCAGCCGGCCTCGTCCGCTCCGGCCGCGACCCCGCCGGGCCACCCGGCCGACACTCCCGCCCCGGACGCCGTTGCCGCAGCCGTCGACGACACGTTCGCGATCGGCACGGCCGGCGATGTCCTCGACGTCGGCTGGACGTACCCCTCCGCGCCCACGTCGGCGGCGGCGATGCGCCGCGACGTCCGGATGGCGCTGGACGGCCTGGAGGTCGACCCGGACGTGCAGGAGGACCTGCTGCTGGCCGTGTCCGAGGCGATGAACAACGCCGTCGAGCACGCCCAGCGGCCCAGCCGTCCGGAGGTGCGCGTGCGGCTCCAGGCGGGCGGCGGCCTGGTCCGGATCTCGGTACGCGACTTCGGCACCTGGCGGGACCGCCGTCCGGCGATGGACCGCGGGCGGGGCGCGCTGCTGATGAACGCCTACGGCGACGTGCGGCTGGTCTCCACCGACGAGGGCACGACGGTGACCATCGACGGTCGGCTGGTCTGAGCGGCCGGCCCTCGACGCGAAGAGCGCGTCACAGACGCGAGGACCAGCCCGTCACAGCCGACGGTCGCTGCCGTCGCGGGCGACGATGCCGTCCAGTTTGTCCCCCGGTGCCAGCTTGGCCGGGTCGAACCAGAAGATCACCACCTGCTTGTCGGCGCTCCACCGCGCCAGCCGGGCACCGACCTGCCGGCCGTCCACCGTGCCGATGATCTGCTGCGCCGGGCCGACGAAGTAGCCGAACGTGGGCACCGGCGCCCCTGATCCCCCGCTGTCGTAGCCGATCTGGTGGAAACCGGGGCTGCGGTCGGCCCCCTCGACGTCGTTGACCAGCAGGTCCGTCGTCACCGTGCCGTCCGGGGCGCGGCGGCCGGCGGCCAGGCCGATCGTCACCCGGGGCTCGCCGGGTACCGACACCTGGACGACGTAGAACACCCGCTGCTCGCTCCCGTGCCGGATCCCGCTGTCGACGACCTGGCCCACCGGCGAGGGCGACGGCTCCCCGCGGCCCGGCGTGGTCGTCGGCGTTGGTCCGAGCGGGTGCGACGCCGTCGGGGGAACGGCGGCCGGCGGGGGTGCGACGGCGACCTGCGTCGGACGTTCGACGGTGCGCGGGTCGTCCGGCAGCGCGCCGACCACCACCGCGACGATGGCGGCGACCAGCCCGGTCGCCAGGGTCGCCGCCCCGGCGCCGGCGACCCTGCGGCGGGTTCGCAGCCGCCGCCCGTCGCGCATGACGGCCGCCAGGTCGACGGTGGCCCCGGGACGTTCGGTCACCCGCATGGCGTGGCGGAGCCGGTCGAGGTCGCTCATCGGCACGCCTCCTCGGTGTCGACGGCACGCTCTCCGGTGCTGCGCAGCTTCTCCAGGGCCCGTGAGCTGGTGCTCTTGACCGTGCCCACCGAGACGTCGAGTTCCCGGGCCACCTGCGCCTCCGGCAGGTCGAAGTAGTAGCGCAGCACGACGATGGCCCGCTCACGAGGGCTGAGCACGCCGAGGATCGCGGTCAACCAGCGCCGGGTGGCCACCTCGTCGGCCACGTCGTCGCGCCGTTGCTCCGGGACCTCCTCGGTCGGATACTCCCGGATCGGGCGCCGCCATCCGTCCACCAGGTGGTTGACCAGGATGCGGCGGGCGTAGCCGTACGCGTCGTCGTCGCGGATCCGGGACCAGGACGCGTAGGTGCGGGCCAGGGCGGTCTGCGCGGCGTCCTCGGCCCGGTGATGGTCGCCGGTCATCAGGAACGCGGCGTGCACCAGCCGCGCGGACGCCGCCCGCGCGAACTCGACGAACTCCGCGTCACCCCGCGCCACGCCGAACCCTCCCCCATGCCACACGGTTACGGACGGGTGAGGACCACGAAAAGTTGAGCGCTTTCGAGATCAACTTTTCGGAAGGGTCACCCGTCTCCTTCCCTGCGGCGCCGCGGTCCGGCGCGCGAGGGGAGAGACATGTCGACGAAGGCTACCCGTCGAGGATCGGGCGCCTCTGCGGCGTTGCTGCTGGTGGTGGCGCTGCTCACCGGCTGTGGCCTGCGGGCGGCCGGGCAGCGGGCCACCGATCCGGTCACGACCGGGCCGGCACACACCGGACAACCCGCGGCGGGGCAGGCCGGGACCGGTCGGCCGGCGGGAGCCGCCGGGAACGCCGGTGTCGCGCCCGCACCAACCGTCGCCATCAGCTATCCCGCGACCGGCGGCAACCGCTGGTCGGTGGCCCCCGCCGAGACGGCGTCCGGGCGCGGCACCCGCGGACAGTTGCTGCGGTACCGCGTCGCCGTGGAGCGCGACATCCGCGGACTGCCGGTGGCGGACGTCGCCGCGGCGGTCTCGGCGACACTCAACGATCCGCGCGGGTGGACGGCCGGCGGCGGCTGGCGGCTCCGCAGGGTGGGCGCCGGCGCGCCCGCCGACTTCACCATCTACCTGGCGACCCCCGGCACCCGTGACGAACTGTGCCAGGACGTGCCGGACGGCTACACCTCGTGCCGCAACGGCCAGCGGGTGGTGCTCAACGTGGCGCGCTGGGTCAAGGCCGTGCCGGGCTACGGCGCCGACCTGTCCACGTACCGGGAGTACATGGTGAACCACGAGGTCGGGCACCGGCTCGGCCTGGGTCACGAGCGGTGCCCGGGACGGGGCCGACCAGCGCCGGTCATGCAGCAGCAGACGCTGGGCCTGCACGGCTGCACGGCCAACGCGTGGCCGTACCCGGACGGGGATCGCTACCGCGGGCCGGTCGGGGCGTACCACGACGAGATCCCGCCGCGCGAGGGCGCTCGGCCGGCTCGTTGAGCCGGCGGCCGGACACCGCGCGTCAGGATCGGTGGCGGCGTTCCTGTTCGAGCCGCTCGTCCAGCCGGCCCAACTCGTAGATGGCGTTGAGGTTGGTCGGCAGTCGGCTGACGTTGTCCGGCACCGGACCGGGATCCGGCGCCGGGGTCGGTGCGGGCGCCGGCGCGGGGGCACCGGCGGAGGCGGCTGGGCCGACCGCCCGGCGGCGGCGCAGGAGCAGCAGCGCCAGCACCACGAGAACACCGGCCATCACCAGCTGGAGCGCGGTCAGCAGCGGCCAACCGCTCCGCTCGGGGGCGGCGAGCGTCGGCGGGGCGGCCGGTTCGCCACCGTTCGGCAGCGGCACCGCCGCTTCCCGGGT
>NZ_RCVI01000257.1:0-19105 GCF_003667455.1 Micromonospora sp. CV4
TAGGGCTCGGCCGCGGCGGCATGCCCGCCGGCGTGTTGGGCCGGGGGCCACCCGCGCCCGCGGCCGGCGGCCGCTGCTGGCCACCCTGGATGCCGAACGGGTTGTTACCGGCGCCGCGCGCCGGCGGACGACCGCCCGCTCGGGCGCCAGGACCCGGCGCCGGCGTGCTCGGACGAGCTGCCGGGGAACCGGGACGGGGCGGCATGGCCGCGGGACCCGGCCGAGGGCCGGGGCCGGGACGGTTGCCGTCTGCCGGAGGCTCCCGGCGGACGTTGTCCCGCTGCTGCTGGCGAGCGGCCTGCGCGGCCTTGACCGCGGCCTCCTGCTCGGCCTTCAGCGCGGCGGCACGCGCCTCCGCGGCCGCCACCTCGATGTCGTGGGCACTCGCCGGCTTGGCGACCGGGGCCGGGGCCGCCGGCTGCGGCGCACCAGGCACCGGACCCTTCGGCTTCGGACCCGGGGCCGGCGCGGCCGGCCGCCGAGGCGGCATCGGCTTGGCCGAGACCCGGGGCGCGCCCGGGGTCGGGGATGGCGTCGGGGTCGAAGCCGGCGTCGGCGCGGGCGCCGACGGGGCGGCCGGCGCCGGAGCACCGGCGGACGCGACGAATGCGTTACGCAGCCGCCGGGCGACGGGCGCCTCGACGGTGCTGGACGCGGACTTCACGAACTCGCCCATTTCCTTCAGCTTGGCGAGAACGGTCTTACTCTCGACCCCGAGCTCTTTTGCAAGCTCGTGAACGCGGGCCTTGCCTGCCACTGCACTCCTCACTCCGAGGTCGTGCGGGCAGCACCCGCAGCGACCTCACTCGTGCACTTGAAGCCTGGTCATTTCAGGGACTTCATCGTGTGCTCATGTCGGTCGTCCTACCCTGCTAGCGACCCTCGCCCGGTCGGGCTGACCGGACGTAGTGGTTGGCGCATCGACGTGCTCCGCCAGCTCACCGTGGTCGAGGACCTCGGTGATGCGCAGCGCACGCCCGAAGGCGCGGCGCCGCACCGCCAGCGCGAAGCAGGCCGGATCCGGGTGCATGTTCGCTCCCCGACCCGGCAGCCTGCGGAGCGGATCGGGCCGGAGACTGTAACCAGCCTCGTCCCCGATCGCGACGATCCGCAGCAATTCGCTGGCCGGCGCACGTTGCCGGCAACCCACACAGGTGCGCTCCGGCTGCGCGCGTCGTACCACTGGAGGAAGTCTACCCCTAGCTGCCCGAGATCGCGCCGCCCGGTTCCGGCACGTGATCAGCTGACCCGCGCACGGCCGGGCTGGTCTGCTCCGCGTCGGACCGGATGTCGATCCGCCAACCGGTCAATCGGGCCGCGAGGCGGGCATTCTGCCCCTCCCGCCCGATGGCGAGAGAGAGCTGGAAGTCCGGAACGGTCACCCGGGCGGCCCGGGCGGCAAGATCCACCACCTCGACGCGCAGCGCCTTGGCCGGCGACAACGCGTTGCCGACGAAGGTGGCCGGGTCGTCCGACCAGTCGATAATGTCGATCTTCTCACCGTGCAGCTCGCTCATCACCGCGCGCACCCGCTGGCCCATCGGGCCGATGCAGGCGCCCTTGGCGTTCACCCCGGGGGTGGTGGAGCGTACGGCGATCTTCGTACGGTGACCTGCCTCACGGGCGATCGCGCCGATCTCCACCGTGCCGTCGGCGATCTCCGGCACCTCCAGCGCGAACAGCTTCTTGACCAGCGCCGGGTGCGACCGGGACAGGGTGATCTGCGGCCCGCGCATGCCCTTGGCCACGTGCACCACCACGCAGCGGACCCGCTCGCCGTGCGCGTACCGCTCGCCGGGCACCTGCTCGGACTGCGGCAGCACGCCCTCCAGCTTGCCCAGGTCGACGCTGACGATGCCCTTCTCGGTGCGCGTCTCGTGCGCCTGCACCACACCGGTGACCAGGTCGCCCTCACGGCCGACGTACTCGCCGAAGTGCACTTCGTCAGTGGCCTCGCGCAGACGCTGGAGGATCACCTGCTTGGCGGTCATGGCGGCGATCCGGCCGAAGTCGTGCGGGGTGTCGTCCCACTCCCGCACCAGGGTGCCGTCCTCGTCCATCTCCTGCGCGTACACCAGGGCGGCGCCGGACTTGCGGTCAATCTCCACCCGGGCGTGCGGCTCGGCGCCGTCGGTGTGCCGGTAGGCGGTCAGCAACGCGGTCTCGATCGCCGCGAGAATCGTGTCGAACGGGATCTCCCGCTCGCGCTCGAGTGCGCGCAGCGCCGCGAGGTCGATGTTCACCTCTCCTCGTCCTCCACATCATCTTCGTCGTCGATGTCGTCTGAATCGTCGATGTCGTCGGTCTCGTCCGCGTCGTCGAGCTCGTCCGGCTCGCCCAGCTCGGCGAGCCTGGTGAACTCGACCTGCACCCGGCCCGGCCCCAGCTGGGCGTACGCCCAGGTGGCGCGGCCGTCGTCGGTCTCCAGCTGCACGCCCTCGTCGTCGGCGGCGACCACCCGGCCGGTCAGCTGACGGTCCCCGGCGGGCTGCTCGCCCCGCTGGCCGGGCAGCGCGGCCGCGCCCCGGACGGTGACCTTGACCAGCCGCCCCACGTTGCGCCGCCAGTGCCGGGCAAGGGTGAGCGGCCGGTCGACGCCCGGCGAGCTGACCTCCAGCTGGTACTCCCCGGCGACGATGTCGCCGCCGGTCTCCTCGGCTTCGTCCAGCGCGGCCGAGACAGCGCGGGAGACGTCCGCGACGGCGTCCAGGTCGATCCCGCCGTCGGCGTCCACGATCACCCGCACCACGTGCCGCCGGCCGGCCCGGGAGACCGACAGGTCCTCCAGGTCGTAGCCGACGCCGTTGACCACCGGCTCGATCACAGCCCGCAACCGGGTACGCCGCGCGGCGAGATCACCACCGCGGGGACCCGCGCCGTCGCGGGGTCGGCCTGTCGACCTGGTGGCACGGCCACGCTGCGTCATCTCCGCACCCTTTCCCTGGTCGACGGTCCCGCTCGTCCCGCCATGCCGGCACGCCACCGGAGCGGACGCGCCGGTGGCTGCGCAGAGCGTAACGCGCCGGCCCGTCGACGGACCGGGCGGCGCACCGACGTCAGTGGCCCCCGGAGCGGCGCGGATGGTGTTGACTTGCCCGGTGGGGATCGGCAGAACGACACAGCGCGACCAGGCATCCGGGCATTCCCGGCGAAAGCTCCTACGTGCCGGGGTGCTGTTGGCGCTCGGCGGCGCGGCGACGCCGCTGACCGGCTGTGATCTTTTCGACCGTGACGACGAGCCGGCGCCGCCACCGGACCCGCTGCGGCCGATGGTGGACGAGTCACTCGGGCTGGCCGCGGCGCACCGGGCGAGCGCCGCAGCGCACCCGGAGCTGGCCGACCGGCTCGGCCCGATCGCCGAGGCGCACACCGCGCACGCCACCGAACTGGCCCGGGTGATCGGCGTCGCGTTGCCGTCGGCGCCCGCGGCGGACCCGACCGACGCCCCGGCGACCGACCCGGCCGGCGCCCTGGCCGCCCTGCGGACGCTGGAGAAGACCGGCCAGCGGTCCGCCACCGTCGCCTGTGCCTCGGCCCCGGCGGAACGGGCGGCGCTGCTCGGGTCGATCGCCGCCGCCCGGGCCACCCACCAGGAGGCACTGAAGTGAGGCAGCCGTCCGCCGGGGAGGCGCTCGCCGCCGCCCTGTCCGCCGAGTACGCGGCCATCTACGCCTACGGGCGGATCGGCGTCCGCCTCAACGGGGCGGCCCGGGACGCCGCGCACCAGGCCGAGGCCGCGCACCGACGCCGGCGCGACGCCCTGGTGGTGCAGCTCAGCACCGCCGCCAGCACCGTGCCACCGGACCGGGCCGGCTACGCGCTGCCGTTCCCGGTCACCGACCGGGCGAGCGCGCTGCGCCTGGCCGTGGAGGTGGAGGAGCGCACCGCGGCGCACTGGCGGGCCGCGCTGGCCTCCACCACCGGCGCCGACCGGGACCAGGCGCTGGCCGCCCTGGTCGACTACGCCGTACGCGCCACGAAGTGGCGAAAGACCGCCGGGCTCACCCCGCCGACTGTCGCGTTTCCCGGCCGCCCGACCTGAACGGGTTCGCTGCGGTTGCGGAGCGCATACCAGGTATGCATACTCCGTTGCCATGTCCATCCGTCACGGGTTGCTCGCCCTGCTCGAACGCGGCCAGATGTACGGCTACCAGCTGCGCGCCGCGTTCGAGGAGTCGACCGGCTCGACCTGGCCGCTGAACATCGGGCAGGTCTACACCACGCTGTCCCGTCTGGAACGCGACGGTCTGGTGCGCCCGCTGCCGGAGAGCGAGGCCGGGCAACGCCCGTACGAGATCACCGACGCCGGCCGGGCGGACCTGGCGCTGTGGTTCGCCACCCCGGTCAGCCGTACCGACCGCCCGCGTGACGAGCTGGCGATCAAGCTGGCGCTGGCCCTGACCACCCCCGGCGTGGACGTCCGCTCGGTGGTGCAGGCCCAGCGCAGCGCGACGATGCGGGCGTTGCAGGAGTTGACCCGTTTGAAGTACGGCAGCAACCGGCCGGAGGACCTGCCCTGGCGGCTGGTGCTGGACTCGATGGTGTTCCAGGCCGAGGCGGAGGTGCGCTGGCTGGACCACTGCGAGACCAGTCTGGTGCGGCACCAACCCGCGCCCCCCGGGCCGCCCGCACCCAGACCGGGCGACGCGGACGCGTCCGACGCGGCGCGGTGGGCCGACGAGGAGGCGCGACGGTGAACGGAGCGGACGACGCGGTGCTGGAGCTACGCGCCGTCCACCGCACCCACGGGTCCGGCCCCGCGGCGGTGCACGCCCTGCGCGGCGTCAGCCTGGTCGTCCGGCCGGGTGAGCTGGTCGCCGTGATGGGTCCGTCCGGTTCCGGCAAATCGACGCTGCTGGCCCTCGCCGGTGGGCTGGACCGCCCGACCGACGGCGAGGTCCGGGTCGAGGGACAACCGTTGGGGGCCCTGGACCGCCGAGGGCTGGCCCAGCTGCGCCGCCGCCGTATCGGTTACATCTTCCAGCAGCTCAACCTGCTGGGCAGCCTCAGCGCCGTGGAGAACGTCGCCCTCCCGCTGGAGCTCGACGGCACCGGCGGGCGCCGGGCCCGCGCGGCGGCACTGGCCGCGCTGGCCGAGGTGGGCCTGCCAGCCCTGGGCGACCGCTTCCCCGACCAGCTCTCCGGCGGCCAGCAACAGCGGGTGGCCATCGCCCGGGCCCTGGTCGGCGAACGACGCCTGGTGCTCGCCGACGAGCCGACCGGGGCGTTGGACTCGCAGACCGGCGAGGCCGTGCTGCACCTGCTGCGCCGCCGGGTCGACGCGGGGGCTGCCGGCGTACTGGTCACCCATGAGGCGCGGCACGCCGGCTGGGCCGACCGGGTGGTGTTCCTGCGCGACGGGGTTCTCGTCGACACGACGGCGCCGCTGGGCAGCGTCGAGCAACTGCTGTCCGGCAGCGACCGGTGACCATCCGCCGGGCGCTGCGGCCCCCCGGCCGCGCCGATGTCCCGGCGGCCCCGCCGGTCACACCACCCGTCCCGCCGCGCCGGCGGCGGACGGCCGAGCTGATCGGCTCCTGGAGGGCGGCGTTGCGGATCGCCCGGCGAGAATCGCGCCTGGCGCGCCGGCGAACCGTCCTGGTGCTCGCGATGATCGCCCTGCCGGTGCTGGTGCTGACCTTCCTGGCGGCGAGCTACGACATGGCCGAGCTGACCCCGCAGGAGCGGATCGACCGCCGGCTCGGTGTCGCCGACGCGGAGCTCCGCTGGATCGCCGACACCCCGATCGGGCAGGACGAGTGGGGTGACACCTGGTATTCCCGGGAGGGGGACGACGCATCGGGCCGGCGGCCGACGAGCGCCGCCGAGGTGACCGCGCTGCTCCACTCCGGAAGCCGGGTCACCGAGGTGCGCGCGCCGATCCCGCTGGCCGTGCACGGGCCCGAACGCGACGAGAACGTGCAGGGACGGGTGCTCGACCTCACCGACCCGTTGGCCCGCGGGCTGGTGCGATTCCAGGCCGGACAGGCGCCACGGCAACCCGGCGAGGTCGCGGTGAGCCCGGCGGCGCTCCGCCGCCTGGACCTGCACCTCGGCGCCGCCCTGGCCACCGCCGACGGGACCAGGGCGTACACCGTGGTCGGGGTGGTCGAATTCCCGGACGATCTCGGCCCGGTGGTGGCGCTGCACCCCGCCGCCGTGCCGCGCACCGATCCGGAGCCGAACAGCACCTGGCTGGTGGACGTGCCCGGCTCCGTCGACGCGGCACTGGTGTCCCGGCTCAACGAGCGCGGCGTACTGGTCGCACCGCGCCACCCCGGCGGCCCGGCGGGGGAGCCGTCCCGGCGCTGGCTCGGGCTCGTCGGTCCGGCCGACGCCGCCGACCTGAGCACCAGCGTGCTGATCGCCGGCCTCGGGCTGCTGGAGGTCGTACTGCTGGTCGGGCCGGCCTTCGCGGTCGGGGTCCGCCGCCGGCGACGTGACCTCGCGCTGGTGGCGGTGGCCGGAGGGGACGCCGCCCAGCTTCGTCGGGTCGTGCTCGCCGACGGCGTGGTGCTGGGCGTGCTGGGCGCCGCGGCCGGCCTGCTGCTCGGCGTGGGCGCCGCGTTCGCCGGCCGCCCGCTGGTCGAGCAGTACGTCTTCGGCGCGCGCTTCGGCGGGTACCGCTGCTGGCCGTCGGCGCTGGTCCTGCTCGGTGGGGTCGCGGTGCTGGCCGGGGTGCTCGCCGCGCTCGCACCGGCCTGGACCGCCTCCCGGCAGGACGTCCTCGCCGGGCTCGCCGGGCGACGCACTCCGCCCCCGCCCCGGGCACGGTGGCTGGTCCTCGGCCTGACGCTGGTGGTCGGTGGGGCGGCGCTCGCCGCGCTCGGGGCCACCCAGACCTCACCGGCGGTGATCCTGACCGGCCTGATCCTCGGCGAACTCGGCCTGGTCTGCTGCACGCCCACTCTCATCGGCGCGCTCGCCCGCCTCGGCCGGGTGCTGCCGCTGGCGCCCCGGATCGCGCTGCGTGACGCCAGCCGCAACCGGGCCGCCGCCGCGCCGGCCATCTGCGCCGTGATGGCGGCGGTGGCCAGCAGCGTCGCGCTCGGCGGATACCTGGCCAGCGACGGGGCCCGTGACGCGCGCGCCTACCAGCCGATGCTGCCGACCGGTCACGTGCTGGTCAACCCTTCCGAGCCGCCCCGCGACCACGGGCCGACGCTGGCCCAGGTCAGCGCGGCGGCCCGGGCGCAGCTGGACGCCGACGCGGTGGCCCCGCTACAGGCCGCGGCATGTGAACCACCGGCCACGCCCGGCGGCTACTGCTACGTCGAGCCGGAGCTGCCACCGGAGCGGGCCTGCCCCTGGCGACCCGCGGACGGCCTCTCCGAGGCGGAGCGGCGGCAGGCCCGGGCGGACCCGCGCTGCGTGGTCCCGGGCGGGGACCACTACGGCGGTTACGTCCAGACGCTGGTGGACGACGGCAGCGCGCTGCCACTCCTCATCGGCGCGGATCCGGCGGAGATCGCCGCCGCCACCGCGGTGCTGCGCGCCGGGGGCGCCGTGGTGACCGACCCACGCTATCTGCACGACGGCCGGGTGACCGTGCGGATCAACAGGGTGCAGGGTGGGTCGGACGGGCCGGTCGCCACCACCGGCGAGCTGCGCTCGTACGCGCTGAGCGCGGCGGTCGGCCAGCCCAGCCTGCTGCTGTCCCCCGCCGCGGCTCGACACCTCGGCCTGAGCTGGTCGCCGAGCGGCTGGGTGATCGGCACGCCGAGCCCGCCGGACGTGCACCGGCAGGAGCGCTTCACCGCCGCTCTCCAGGCCTTCGGGACATTCTCGTTGAGCGTGGAGCAGGGAGCCGCGCCACCGGACAACTCACCGCTGCTCCTGTTGCTCGCGGCGGCGGCCGGGTTGATCACGGTCGGGGCGGCCGGCATAGCCACGGCGCTCGCCGCCGCCGAGGGGCGCGCCGAACTGTCCACCCTCGCGGCGGTCGGCGCCGCCCCGGCGGTACGCCGGCTGCTGGCGATCTGCCAGGCCGGGATCATCGCCGGCCTCGGCTCGGTGCTCGGCATCGTGGCCGGGCTGGGCACCGCCGCGATCGTGCTGCTCTCGGTCAACCGCCAGTACGCCACCGCCTGGCCGGTGCGCGAGCCGTACCCGTTCCTGGTGCCGTGGCCCGCGCTCGGCGTCCTGGTGCTGGTGCCGGTCGTGGCGATGCTCGGCGCGGGCCTGTTCACCCGCGCCCGGCTGCCGATCGAGCGGCGGCTGGACTGACCAGCGCGCCCCGGCGGGCATTCGGGGGGTGCCGCCGGGGCGCGGCAGCCGGCAGACTGTCGGCGTGTCAGTGCTGGGGAGCCTCACCCGTCGAGTCGGTCACCACCGCTGGTTCGGCGCCGCCGCCCGCCTGCTGGTGCCCGCCGACCGGATCGTCGGCCGGCTCACCCGGGGCCGCGTGGTCGCGCTGGGCCTGATCCCGTCCCTGGTGATCACCACCACCGGCCGCCGCTCCGGCAAGCCGCGCAGCAATCCCCTGCTCTATGTGCCCGACGGCGACGCGTACGTCGTGATCGGCTCCAACTGGGGGCAGACCCACCAGCCCGGCTGGGCGATGAACCTGCTCGCCGAGCCGGCCGCCGAGGTGGACGTGAAGGGCCGCCGCGTGCCGGTACGGGCCGAGCCCGCCAGCGGCGCCGAACGGGACCGGCTGTGGCAGCTCCTGGTGACCGAGTGGCCGGCGTACCGCACGTACGTGCAGCGGGCCGGCGGCCGGGAGATTCGCATCTTCCGGCTGGTGCCGACCGGGCGCGGCGCGCCCGCCGGCCCGCCACCGGCTGGCTAGGCTGGCCGTCAGTCGCAAGGCGAGGGGGGTCCGGTGAGCGCGAGGAGTGAGCCGGTGTTGCGAGCCCCGCAGTCGCGAACACAGGTGATCCCGTGAGCGCGAGGAGTGAGCCGGTGTTGCGAGCCCCGCAGTCGCGAGCGCAGATCCCGTGAGCGCGAGCAGCGAAGTGACCGGTGTCGACCGGGCCCGCGACGATCGACGGTGGACGGTGGCGGAGCAGGTCGCCGAGGCGGCCCGGCGGCGCTTTCCGGCCGATGTGCTCGCCGTCGCGGTGCACGGCCCGCTGGCACACGGCGACGACGACGGCGGCGGGGACCGTGAGGTGGGGATGTTGGTGGTCACCTACCGACCGGGCACCGGCCCGGCACCGGCGACCCGGCGGGTGGACGGGGTGCTGGTCGACCTGACCGTGGCCGCCGCCGACGACTACCTCGGACAGGCCCGGGTGCTCTCCCCCCTGTGGCCGCTGACCGCCGACCGGTACGTCACCACGCGGGCTCTGCACGACCCGACGGGCTGGCTGCCGACGCTGCGCGACGAGCACCTCGGTCGACTGGCCCGGGCCCGGCCGGCGGAGTTCAGCACCGCTGCCCGGCAGGCCTGGTATCGGGGCAGCGCGGCGCACGCCCGGGCCGCACGGTTGGCCGAGTGGTACGAGACGGACCAGGCGCTGCTGATGCTCGGCGAGGCACGGCTGGCCGCGGCCACGGTGACGGGGCTGCTGAGCCGCACCTACTTTCGCGACCCGGGGGACGCGGTGCGCCGCACGGGGCTGGCCGGCGCGGACATGACCGAGGTGGGGACGGTGCTGGCCCGACAGGCCGAGGAGCTCAGCGCCCGCGGCCGCCCGGTCGACGGCACGGTCGACGAGCTGCTGACCGCCTGACCGGCGTCACAGCCCGCCCTGCACGCCGATCAGCGAGCCGATCAGGTAGGTGGCGGCGGCCGCCGCGGCGCCCAGCAGCAGCTGGCGCAGGCCGCTGGTCCACCAGGGCCGGTTGGTGAACCGGGCCACCACCGCTCCGGCGCCGAACAGCCCGAGCCCGCCGACGGCGAGCGCCAGCCAGAGCTCGGTGGCGCCGAACAGGTACGTCAGCAGCGGCACCAGCGCGCCCACCGAGAAGAACAGGAACGAGGAGATCGCGGCCGTCCACGGGCTGGGCTGGTCGTCGGGGTCGACGCCCAACTCCTCGCGGACGTGCACCCGCAGCGCCTCCTCCGGGTCGCGCCGCACCGCCTCCGCGACCTGGGTGGCCAGGTCCCGCGGCAGGCCGCGGGCCACCCACGCGTCGGCCAGCTCGCGGGCCTCCGCCTCGGGGTGCCGCTCCAGCTCCCGCCGCTCCTTGGCCACCTCGGCGGCGACCTGCTCGTTGGCCGAGCGGACGCTGGTGTACTCGCCGAGCCCCATCGAGATCGCGCCGGCCACCAGACCGGCGGAGCCGGTGAGCACGATGCTGCGCGGCGAGACCCCGCCGCCGCCGACACCGGCGATCAGGGCGATGTTGGTGACCAGCCCGTCCATCGCGCCGAAGACGGCCGGGCGCAGCCAGCCGCCCGAGACGTCCGCGTGGTGCGCCTCGCGCAACGCCGCTGGGGTGTCGGTCATGGCAGGGTCAGGATCTCGTGGCCGTCGTCGGTCACCACGATGGTGTGCTCGAACTGCGCCGTCCACTTTCGGTCCTTGGTGACCACGGTCCACCCGTCGTCCCACATGTCGTACTGGTAGGTGCCCAGCGTGATCATCGGCTCGATGGTGAACGTCATCCCCGGCTCCATGATGTCGGTGGGCCGTGGGCTGTCGTAGTGCGGCACGTAGAGCCCGCTGTGGAAGGACTCGCCGATGCCGTGGCCGGTGAAGTCACGGACCACTCCGTAGCCGAACCGCTTGGCGTACGACTCGATGACCCGGCCCACCACGTTGATCTGCCGTCCCGGGGCGACCGCGCGGATGCCGCGCATCATCGCCTCGTGGGTCCGCTCGACCAGCAGCCGAACCTCCTCGCTGACCTCGCCGACGCAGAACGTGGCGTCGGTGTCGCCGTGCACCCCACCGATGTACGCGGTCACGTCGACGTTGATGATGTCGCCGTCCTTCAGGACGGTTGAGTCCGGAATGCCGTGGCAGACGACCTCGTTGAGGCTGGTGCAGCAGGACTTGGGGAAGCCCCGGTAGCCGAGCGTCGACGGGTACGCGTCGTGGTCGCAGAGGAACTCGTGCACCACCCGGTCGATCTCGTCGGTGGTCACGCCCGGCTTGCAGTGCTCACCGGCGAGCTGGGTCGCCTGGGCGGCCAGCCGGCTGGCGATCCGCATCTTCTCGATGGTCTCCGGCGTCTGCACGTGCGAGCCGCGCCACTCCTGGGGGCGCTTCTTGCCCACGTACTCCGGTCGGGGAATGTGGGCCGGCACCGGTCGCATCGGGGAGAGTGTGCCTGGGGTCAGCGGCGGACGGACGGTCATGCCGCAAGCCTATCGCCGGACCCGCTGGTGACCCGCGCCACCGCCGCTCCGGACCGGTTGTTGCCGTGCCAGGTCGGCTGTGCCATGGTGTCTCCGTGGATCAAGGGGGAGCACCACCCGTCTTCTCCGCCAGCGCGGAGATCGACGGTGATCACCTCCAGGTGGTTGTCGCCGGTGAGGTCGACATGGCCACCGCCGACACCATGCTCCAGACCGCCCTGCGGGAGCCCTCCGAGCGGATCACCCTCGACCTGACGGCGGTCACCTTCTTCGACTCCGCCGCCATCCACGCCCTGGTCCGGCTCGCCCAGCAGTTTCCCGGCGCGCTCACCGTGCTGCCGTCCCGGCAGGTCCGCCGGGTGCTGGACATCTCCGGCCTGGGCGAGCAGAGCTGGCTGAGCCCGGCCTGAACGACCGCGCCCCCACACCTCCGTCGCTTCCTCAGGCCTGCAACTGCCGACGCAGCGTCACTTCGGTGCCCTCGTCGGTACGCCGCACCGACAGGTCACCCAACGCCTTGATCAGGGTCAGCCCGCGCCCGCGGAACCCGGCGCCGGTCGGTTCCCGCCACTGCCCGCTGTCGCGCACCGTGGCGGTCACCGTGCGGTCCTCGATGGCCACCTCGACGCTGATCATCGGCGTGGTGGGGTGGACGGGGTGCTCGATGGCGTTCGCGGCGGCCTCGGAGACCGCCACGGTCAGGTCGAACAGGTCCGTCTCGCCAACCCCGTGCGCGACCAGGAAATCCTCCAGGCGCTTGCGCAGCACGCTCAGCCGGGTCGCGTCCGCCGGCAGCCGCAGCTCGAAACGGTTCAGCTCGGCCGCCTCCAGGGCGAGCACCGCCACGTCGTCACGGCGGGGTCGTCCGACGACGCGCTCGACCACCGCGTCGATCAGGTCCTCCACGTGCTCGCCCAGGTTGGCCGCGTCGGTGCGCAGCTGGGCCAGCGCGGCATCGATGCCGAGCTGGCGGTCCTCGATCAGCCCGTCGGTGTAGAGCAGCAGCCGGCCGCCGGCGGGCAGTTCCCCCTCGACGATCTGGTACGTCGTGCCGGGGATGGCGCCGACCGGCGGGCCGAGCGCGCGGTCGTGCAGGAACGCCACGTCGCCGCCTCGGATCAGCAGCGGGGACGGGTGACCGGCGCTGGCGTACCGCAGCCGGCCGGTACGCGGGCTGAACAGCAGGCAGACGACGGTCGCGAAGGACCGGCCCTCGGTGGACTCGACCAACCGGTTGAGCCGAGTCAGCGACTCGGCCGGGTCGTAGCCCTCCAGCACGTACGCCCGCAGCGCGTTGCGGAGCTGCCCCATCGCCGCAGCGGCCGGGACGCCCTTGCCGACCACGTCACCGATGACCAGCACCAGCTCCTCGCCCTCCAACGCGATCACGTCGTACCAGTCGCCGCCGACCTCGACGTCGGCGCTGCCGGGCAGGTAGCGGCTGGCCACCACCGCGCCGGGCAGCTGCGGCAGTGATCGGGGCAGCAGGCTGTGCTGCAGGGTGGTGGCGATCCGGTGCTCGGCCTCGTAGAGCTGGGCGTTCTCCAGCCGCACCCCGACCAGCCGGGCGAGCTGGGTGAGAGCGGCCTCGTCGGCCTGCGCGTCGTCGCCGGGCGGCCGCCAGACCCGCAACTCGCCGAGCTGCTCGCCGGTGGTGCCGGTCAGCTCGGTCACGAAGGACGGATCGGCGGCGGTGACACCGCCGGCGTCCGCCTCGGACCGGGCTCCCGTGGCGGTGACCACCACCCGGGCGGCCTCGGCGAGGTTGAGCGCGTGCCGGGCGGCGACCTGGAGCACGTCGGCGGTGGACCGGGCGGTGTTCACCGCGACGGCCGCGTCGGCCAGTGCCCGCAGCCGGCGGATGATCTGCCCGCGTAGCTGGCCCAGCTCGACGTTGGCCCGGACCCGGGCGACCAGCTCCTGGCCAGAGAAGGGCTTGATGAGGTAGTCGTCGGCGCCGACGGAGAGCCCGGCCACCGCCTCCGCGGAACCGGCCCGGGCGGAGAGCAGCACGATCGGCACATGCCGGGTACGGGGGTCCGCGCGGAGCGCGCCGACCAGCCCGAACCCGTCCAGCCGGGGCATCATCACGTCGGTGAGCACCAGGTCGAACCCGCCCTCGCGGGCCAGTGGGAGGGCCGCCAGCCCATCGCTGGCGGTGACCACCTCCCAGGTCGGGGTGAGCAGCCGGGTGACGTGCTCGCGCAGGTCCGCGTTGTCGTCGACGACCAGGATGCGACCGGCCGGGGCGACCCCCGCCGGCCGGGCGGCGAACTCCGGCGCCGGCTCGGCGCCGGTCCACAACGCGGTCTCGGCCACGTAGAGCCGGGCCTGGTCGGGCTCGCCCTCCGGCAGGGGGCTGGACGCCGCGACCCGGTCGGTGGGCAGATGCGCCGATCCGAACGGGATGGTCACCGTGAAGGTGCTGCCCTCGTCGACCCGGCTGGTCAACCCGACCTCGCCGCCGTGCATCTCGACCAGCTCCCGGACCAGCGCCAGGCCGATCCCGGTGCCCTCGTGGGTGCGGGCGCGCACCCCCGGAACCCGGTGGAACCGCTCGAAGACGTGCGGCAGCTCGGCCGGCACGATCCCCACGCCGGTGTCGCTCACCTCCAGCCGGGCGGCGCCGTCCACGGCACGGATCCGCACCCGGATCTCGCCGTCGAAGGTGAACTTGACCGCGTTCGACGCCAGGTTGAGGACGATCTTCTCCCACATGTCCCGGTCGATGTAGACCGGCGCCGGCAGTGGCGGGCAGTCCACCACCAGCCGCAGCCCGGCCCGATCGGTGGCCGAGCGGAAGGTGCTGGCCAGCCGGGCGGTGTAGTCGGCCAGGTCGGTGGGCTGGTAGCGGGCGGCCAGCCGACCGGACTCCAGCCGGGAGAAGTCCAGCACGGTGTTGACCAGCTTGAGCAGGCGCAGCGCGTTGCGGTGCATCATGCCGAGCCGGTCGGTGTACCCGGGGGGCAGCGCCCGGTCGGCCAGCAGGTCCTCCAGCGGGCCGAGCACCAGCGTCAGCGGGGTCCGGAACTCGTGGCTGACGTTGGCGAAGAAGTTGGTCTTCGCCCGGTCCAGCGCGGCCAGCTCCGCGGCACGGGCCCGCTCCTGCTCGTACGCCCGCTGCTTGCCCACCGCCCGGGAGACCTGAGCGGCGACCAGGTCGAGGAAGTTCCGGTACTCGTCGTTGAGCGGCAGCCGGCGGGCCACGCCGACGACGAGCGCGCCGACCCTCTCGTTCGTCGCCGTGACGGGCAGCACCAGCGCCTGGTCCGCCGCGCCGGCCGGCCACGTGTCGAACAGCCCGGCCACGTCGATCGTCGCGGGCATGCCGTCGGTGGTCACCCGGGCGAGCACCTCGGGGTCCACGTCGACGGCACCCTGGCCGGTGCCGACGGAACCGGCCAGGGTGAAGCGGCCGGCGTCGTCGGCCAGGTAGATCAGCGCGAACGGTACGTCCGCCCGGTGTCGGCCGAGCACCTCGGCGGCGGTCCGGCCGAGCTCGGCCGCGCTGCCCACCTCGGCCAGCTCGGCGCCCAGCTCGGCCAGCGCCCGCAGCCGGCGCTCGCCGAGAACCCGGCCGGTGGTCTCGTTGACGATGCAGTAGACGCCGCTGACCGAGCCGTCGGCGCCTCGGATCGGGTCGTACGAGACGTCGAAGTAGGTCTCTTCGAGGAAGCCGTGCCGGTCCAGCAGGAAGGGGTGGTCCTCGCCGCGGTAGGACCGCCCGGTGCGCCGTACGCCCTCCAGCAGGGGGCCGAGCACCTCCCAGGTCTCCGCCCAGTGCCGCGCAGCCGGCTGACCGAGCACATCCGGGTGCTTGGCGCCGATCGTCGGGCGGTAGGCGTCGTTGTAGAAGGCGAGTTGGTCGTCACCCCAGAACATGACGATCTGCGCACTGGAGGCGAGCATCATGCCGACCGCGTTGGAGAGCGCCGGCGGCCAGCCGCCCGGGGCGCCCACGGGTGTCGAGGACCAGTCGAGGCTGCTCAGTCGCTCACCCAACTCCCCGCCCGCCGCGAACGCGGCCGCCAGCATTGGGGGGTGCTCCGCGCCGACCGCGAAGGAAACCTCCGCGTCCGCGCCCCCCTGAGCCGAGCTCATACAGCCTCCCGCTCCGGCCGTGCCCTCGACCGTTGATCTCCGCGTGCCGTGTCCGGACCTGTACCCCGGCGGAGCAGCAACGTAACGCATGACGCCCCTAGGACGCTGGTTACCCACGCTCGACCCGTCGGCGACCCGACAGTGCGGCCGAGACGGCGTGGCGGCGACCCCGGTGGGAGCGCCTCGGCGGCTCAGAAGACGGGCAGCCCGTCGATGCTCGCCGCGTTCCTGGTGGCCCGGTAGGTCACCAGGTCGTCGGCGGTACGGCGTGAGTGTGAGCTGAGCAACAGGTCGCGTTCCGCGCGGTAGTCCATCAGCGGCACCGCGTACCCGCAGGAGTCGCTGACCCGCTCCACGTCGACGGTGATCACGGCCCGCACGCCGTGCACGTCCGGCGGCTCGGGGAACTCGGCGAGCCGATCGGCGAACGCCTCCTCGGTCACCGCGACGCTGCTGCCCCGGCCGTGCAACCGGACGATCTTCGGCGGCCCGTCGAAGGCGCAGAACATCAGGGTGATCCGGCCGTTGTCCCGCAGGTGGGCGAGGGTTTCCGCGCCGCTGCCGTGGTAGTCCAGATAGGACACGCGGTGCGGACCGAGGACCACGAAGGTGCCCCGCATGCCCTTCGGTGAGACGTTGACGTGCCCCTCGGCACCCGACGGTGCGGTGGCCACGAAGAAGACCGGTTGGGCCACGATGAAGTCGCGCAACCGACCGTCGATCTCCGGATAGACCTTGCCCATGCGCCGATCCTCCCACCGGCCACGACGCCCGGCGGGTGCGACGTACGTCACGTCGCCCGGGATCCCACCGACCGCGCCGCGTCGTCGGGAGCGGTGACGGCCGCGCCCGGGCGGTCGCCGGCGGCGGCCCGGACCAGCGCGGTGATCGGGCGGGGATCCGGCTCGTTCTCCGGATGCCACTGCACGCCGAGCACGAACGGCCGACCCGGGTCCTCGACCGCCTCGATCACACCGTCCCCCGCCCAGCCGCTGACCGCGAGCCGCCCGGGGTCGGCAACCGCCTGATGGTGGTACGAGTTGACCTGGTTCACCCCGGTCAACACGGCCGCCGCCAGGCTGCCCGGTACGAACCGCACCGGATGCGCGCCGTAGACGCCGGGCGCCGGGCGGTGGACCTCGTGACCGACCACGTCCGGCAGGTGCTGGTGCAGGGTTCCGCCGTACGCGACGGCGAGCAGCTGCATCCCCCGGCAGACGCCCAGCACCGGCAGTTCGGCGGCGAGCGCCGTGGCCAGCAGGGTCAACTCGCCGTCGTCCCGGTCGGGCCGGTCCTCGGTCCTGGGGTCGGGCGGCTGGCCGTACCGCCCCGGGCCGACATCGGCGCCACCGGCCAGCAGCAGCCCGTCCAGGACGGCCAGCACGTCGCCGTCCTCGTCGTCCGGTGGCAGCACCACCGCCCGACCGCCGGCGGCGGTCACCGCCCGCACGTACGCCTCGGGCACCAGCACGGACCGCACGCCCCGCCAGACGCCCCAGGCGGCGGACTCGACGTACGCGCTGATCCCGATCAGCGGCCTGGTCATAGTGGCGTGACGTACGCGCCGGTGATGCCCCCATCCACCACGAACTGCGCGGCGGTCATGAACGAGGCGTCGTCGCTGGCCAGGAACGCCACCGCGGCGGCGATCTCCTCCGGTTGCCCGAACCGGCCCATCGGCACGTGCACCAGCCGGCGGGCGGCCCGTTCCGGGTCGGCGGCGAAGAGTTCCAGCAACAGCGGGGTGGCCACCGGGCCGGGGCAGAGCGCGTTGACCCGGATTCCCTCGCGGGCGAACTGCACGCCCAGCTCCCGCGTCATCGCCAGCACCCCGCCCTTGCTCGCGGTGTACGCGATCTGCGACGTCGCCGCGCCCATCAGCGCCACGAACGAGGCCGTGTTGATGATCGAGCCCTTGCCCTGGCGGCGCATGTGGCCGATGGCGTACTTGCAGCAGAGGTAGACGCTCGTGGTGTTGACCCGCAGCACCCGTTCCCAGGCGTCCAGACCGGTGGTCAGGATGGAGTCGTCGTCCGGCGGAGAGATGCCGGCGTTGTTGAACGCGATGTCGACCCGCCCGTGCCGGTCGACCACCCCGTCGAAGAGGTCACGCACCGCCGACTCGTCGGCGACGTCGGTGGCCACGAACTCGCCGCCGCACTCCTCGGCGGCCCGCTCGCCGGCCGCCGCGTCGATGTCCACGCAGACCACCCGGGCCCCCTCCGCGGCGAACCGTCGGACGGTGGCCAACCCGATCCCGCTGCCCGCTCCGGTGATCACGGCCACCCGGTCCTGCAACCGACCCTGCACTGGCGTCACTCCTCGGTCGAGATGAACACGTTCTTGACATCGGTGAAGGCGTGCAGCGCGTCCGGACCGAGCTCCCGGCCCAGCCCGGAGCGCTTCATCCCGCCGAACGGGGTCCAGTAGCGCACCGAGGAGTGCGAGTTGACGCTGAGGTTTCCCGAGTCGACGGCGCGGGCGAGCCGGAGCGCCCGGCCGACGTCCCGGGTCCAGATCGAGCCGGAGAGGCCGTACTCGGTGTCGTTGGCGAGCCGAACGGCGTCGGCCTCGTCGTCGAACGGGAGCACCGAGACCACCGGGCCGAAGATCTCCTCCCGCCAGTGCCGGTCGGCCGGCGAGTCGGCCAGCAGCACGGTCGGTGCGTGCCAGAAGCCGGGACCGTCGGGGCAGGAGCCGGTGAACGCGACCCGGGACCCGGCCACGTAGTCGGCGACGCGGTCCCGCTGGCCGGCGGAGATCAGGGGACCCATCTCGGCGGTGTCCAGGGCCGGGTCCTCCACCCGCACGGCACGGACCGCCGGTTCGAGCAGTTCCAGGAAACGGTCGTACACCGGGCGCTGGACCAGGATCCGCGACCGGGCGCAGCAGTCCTGGCCGGCGTTGTCGAAGACCGCGCCGGGCGCGGTCGCGGCGGCGCGTTCCAGGTCGGCGTCGGCGAACACGATGTTCGCGCTCTTGCCTCCCAGCTCCAGGGTGAGCCGCTTCACCTGGGCGGCGCAGCCGGCCATGATCCGGGTGCCGACCTCGGTGGAGCCGGTGAAGCAGATCTTGCGGACCGCCGGGTGGCTGACGAACCGCTCCCCCACCACGGCGCCCTCGCCCGGTACGACGGTGAACACGTCGTCGGGCAGGCCGGCCTCGCGGGCCAGCTCGGCCAGCCGCAGCGCGGTGAGCGGGGTCAGTTCGGCGGGTTTGAGCACCACGGTGTTGCCGGCGGCGAGGGCCGGGACGAACCCCCAGGCGGCGATCGGCATCGGGAAGTTCCACGGCACGATCACCCCGACCACGCCGAGCGGCTCGTGGAAGGTGACGTCCAGCCCGCCGGGCACCGGGATCTGCCGCCCGGTCAGCCGCTCCGGCGCGCCCGAGTAGTAGTCCAGCACGTCCCGGACGTTGCCGGCTTCCCAGCGGGCGTTGCCGATGGTGTGCCCGGAGTTGCGGACCTCCAGCGTGGCCAGCTCGTCCAGGTGCGCATCGACCACGGCGGCGAACCGCCGCAACATCCGCGCCCGCTCCCCCGGCGCCACGGCCCGCCAAGCCTCAAAAGCCGTCGCGGCACGCGAGATCGCCGCATCAACCTCGTCCACCGAGGCCCCCGCGACCTCCCGAAACCCCACCCCGGAAGCCGGATCCACAACGAGCGTCACGCGCCCCACCCTCCCTCGTCGATCATGGAGGCGTGGTGCCTCACAAAGGCCTCACTTCCCCACATCTCGCCCCCCACAAGTC
>NZ_RCVI01000192.1:0-18963 GCF_003667455.1 Micromonospora sp. CV4
CCTGACGGCCGGCTGGCGGGTGGTCGTACCGGAGCGGGGAGCTCGGCCCGGGTCGGAGCCGGCTGCCGACGGGCTGGTCCGGCTCGTCGCGGACCTGACCGATCCGGCCGGCGCGGCGCGCGCGGTCGAGGCCGCCGCCGGCGAACCGGCGGCGCCGCTGCGGGCGGTGGTCAACCTGGTCGGCGGCTACGCCAGCGGCGGGCTGGTGCATGAGACACCGGTCGACGAGTTCGAGCGGATGCTCACCGCCAACCTTCGGCCGACCTACCTGGTCACCCGGGCCGTGCTGCCGCACCTGGTGGCGGCCGGCGGCGGCGCGGTGGTCTGTGTCTCGGCCCGCGCGGCGGTCACCCCGTTCCCCGGTGCGGCCGGCTATGTCACCGCCAAGGCCGCGGTGCTCGCGTTCGCCAACGCGGTGGCGGTCGAGTACCGGTCCCGCAACGTGCGCTGCAACACCGTGCTGCCGAGCGTCATCGACACCCCGGCGAACCGTGTTGCGCAGCCCGACGCCGACCACTCCCGCTGGGTGGCCCCGGCCGAGATCGCCTCGGTGATCCACTTCCTCGCGTCGGCGGAGTCCGCGCCGACCAGCGGCGCCGCCGTCCCGGTCTACGGGCGGGCCTGAGCCACCAGCGGGCCGCCAGCACTGCGGCTGGTCCGCTGGTCCGCCGCAGCGGCGGCCGTCGTGCCGACGGACGGCGTCGACACCGGCGGGGGCAGCACGGTCGGCGGCGGGGGCAGCACGGTCGGCGGCGGCGACGCCGGCGCCGGCTCCGGCTCCGGCACGTCGACCGGCGGCGGCCCGGCGGGCGGACGGTCCGGATCGGGACGGGCGGACGGCGGCAGCCAGGTCGCCAGGTGCGCCTGGATCTGCTCGGTCACCTCCTCGGCCGGGCGGCCCGCGTCCACCAGGACGAAGGTCGGATACTCGGGCAGGGCGCGGTAGGCGGTGTCGGCGGCGGTCAGCCAGCCCATCGTCTCGTGGTCGGTGCCCCGCTGCTCGATCCGCCGGTACGCCTCAGCCGGGTCGACGGCGAGCAGGAAGGTCACCTGCGGCGTCGGAAAGAGTCGGTAACCGGCCCGGGCCAGCCGCTCCCAGCGGTGCCCGCCGTGCGCGCGGATGCTGGCGTACTGACAGGCCGAGTAGCGGTCCATCACGGCCGTCCGGCCGGTGAGCAGGCAGCTGAGCAGGGCGGCGGCGATGGCGAGCCAGCGCAGCACGGATTCCACCGCCAGCACGCCGTCGCGCCCGACGAGGCGCTGCGCGTCGGAACGGCCGAGTCGGTGGGCGAGCCGGCCGAGCCAGCGACGGCCGCTGGCGTTGCGGCGGTAGGTGGCCGGGCGGCCGGCGGCGGTGAGCGCGTCGGCCAGCCGGTGTGCCTGGGTGGTCTTGCCCGAACCGTCGATGCCGATCAGGGCCACGGTGCGCAACCGGGTCCTGCCGCGTCGCGTACCCGATGATCTGGCCACCCTCGACAGGTTATCCGACCCGCGCTCCGGCACGCGCAGTTTGTGGTGCTTGATCCCTGTTCGCACCCACCCGCGACCCGGCCAGGTGTGGGCGACCGGAATGCCGGGTACGGGAGTTCGAAATCCAACCGCCTGTCCACCAATACGACCGACGGGAGAACCAGATGGCTGAGCGCGGGGACGAGAGTCTGGTGCACACCCTGAAGAAGGTCGCCGCCGTGCTCAAGCAGTCCGAGATCCCGTTCGCCCTGGGGGGCAGCTTCGCGGTCTACGCCCACGGCGGCCACTCCAGCGATCACGACGTCGATTTCCTGATCCGCGAGGCCGACGTCGAGCAGGCCCTGGAGGCCCTGGTGGCCGCCGGCTTCGTCGCCGAGCGTCCACCAGAGGACTGGCTGGTCAAGGTCTTCGACGACGGGCGCATGGTCGATCTGATCCACCGGCCGATCGAGACGCCGGTGACCGAGGAGACGTTCGCCGACACGGTCGTCCGGCCGGTGGACGCGATTCACATGCCGGTCCTGTCCGCCACCCAGCTGATGGTGCACAAGCTGCTCAGCTTCTCCCAGCACTACTGCGACTTCGCCCGCGGCCTGCCGTTGGCCCGGTCGCTGCGGGAGCAGATCGACTGGGAACGGGTACGCAAGGAGACGCAGCACTCGCCGTACGCCGAGGCGTTCCTGGTGCTGCTGGACCGGCTGGAGGTGGTGCCGGAAACCGGCACCCAGGCAGGAGAGGGGACACCGTGAGCCACCATCGCGACAGCGGCGCCGGGCCACCCGACGAGTACGTGGAGGCCGAGATCCACCGGCTGCTCGCCGAGGATCCCGCCGTCGCCGAACAGGGCATCACCGTGGTCCGGCGGGAGCGCGCCCTCGTGCTCTACGGCGAGGTGGAGAGCCCGCACCGGCGTGCGGAGATCCTGCGCCGAGTGGCCGAGCGTTTCCCGGACGTGCCGATCACCAGCGACATCGGGGTGATCCGCGCCCAGGCGCCCACGGAGATCGAGCAACTGCCCTGAGGGAGGTTTCATGGTGATCCGGATCGCCGCCGTGGGCGACGTGCATCTGGACGAGGACGTGGTCGGTCGGTTCCGCCCGGCGTTGGAGGAGCTGCCGGACTGCGCCGACGTTCTCCTGCTGGCCGGTGACCTGACCCGGCACGGCACCGAGTCGGAGGCGCGCTGCGTGGCGCAGGAGTTCGGCGGGCTGGGCGTGCCGGTGGTGACGGTGCTCGGCAACCACGACCACCAGTGCGACCAGGTGCCGCAGGTGGTCAAGGTGCTCGAGGACGCGGGCATCACCGTGCTGGAGGGCAACGGCGTGGTGCTGGACTGCGCGGGCGGCCGACTCGGCATCGCCGGCGTCAAGGGCTTCGGCGGCGGGTTCGCCGGGCGGTGCGCGAGCGACTTCGGCGAGCCGGAGATGAAGGCGTTCGTCCGCACCACCAACGAGAGCGCGGAGAGCCTCGGCAAGGCGCTGCGCTCGCTCGACTGCGACCTGCTGGTCGCGCTCACCCACTACTCACCGGTGCCGGACACGCTGGCCGGCGAACCGTTGGAGATCTACCCGTTCCTCGGCTCGTACCAGCTCGGGCAGGCGATCGACTCGGCGCCCACCGCGCTGGCCCTGCACGGGCACGCGCACGCCGGCACCGAGCGCGGCACCACGCCCGGTGGTGTGCGGGTACGTAACGTCGCGCACCCGGTGATCAAGCAGGCCTACAGCGTCTTCCATGTCGGCGATCAACACGACTCCGACCAGGTTTCCCCGATCGGACGCTCGGGTAGTCAGAGGTCATGGAGCTGATTCTCTGGATTCTCGCAGTCGTACTCGTGGTCGCCGGCATCCTCGCGCTGTTCCGCCGGCAGGTCCTGTGGGGCATCGTCCTCATCATTGTCGGGCTGTTGGTCGGCCCGGGTGGTGTCAGCATTTTCAATTGACGCTCGTAGGTAGCAGTACCGGGACCCGCCGGGGTCGCCGCGACCGGAGCTCCGTCCTCCCGACAGGAGCACCGGCCGTGGCGATCCCGGCGCTGTTTTGTCCGCGGGCCTGAACCTTCGAGACAGCTGGTTTGACCGCCGATCAGGCGGAAATATCTCGACCGTGGAGATATCGCGGGACGAGCCACCAACCTCCGGCCGACGGTCGCGCTGGGCGCTGGCCGGCTTCGCGGCCGCGGTCTTCGTGGCGGCCGCGATCGGTGGGCTGGGGGTGCAGGGCACCACCGACGAGTACGCCAGCCTCCGGCAGCCCGGCTGGGCGCCACCCTCGTGGCTGTTCGGCCCGGTCTGGACGGTGCTCTACGCGCTGATCGCGGTGGCCGGCTGGCTGGCCTGGCGCCGGGTCGGCTTCGGGCCCGCGCTCTGGGCGTGGACCGCCCAGTTGGTGCTCAACGCGATCTGGACCCCGCTGTTCTTCGGCGCGGGGCAGTACGGGCTGGCGTTCGCCGAGATCGTGGCGATGTGGCTGGCGATCGGGCTCACCGTGGCGTTGTTCGCCCGGGTCTCCCGGGTCGCGGCGGCGCTGATGCTGCCCTACTGGGCCTGGGTCACCTTCGCCGCCGCACTGAACCTGTCGATCTGGCGGCTGAACTCCTGACCGACAGGTCCCCGGCGGCGCCGCCCGCCGGGAACCGTGGTCGTCAGGCGACTCAACAGCGGGGCACGCCCGGGATGTAACCGTCGTGTCCGGTGTACACGTACGCGTCGGCGATGAAACGGCCGGTGCCGATCCGGTCCCAGATCGAGCTGGTGCCGTAGGTGCCGGTGACCGTGGTGCCGCTGGTCTGGCAGGCGATGGTCACCCGCGTGCCGTCGGCGACGGTCCCGACGGAGGCGTACCCGGTGCCGGGGCCGGAACGGACGGTCAGCGGGGTGCCGCTGGTGTCGACCGTGCCGTTGCCGCCGCCCGAGCCGCACCCGTTGTCGCTGGTATAGGTCTTGGTGCCCCAGTACAGACCGAGGGCGCCGTTGAACCGGACCTGGATGTCGTTGCCGTTCAGGCGCTGCTCGTAGTGCAGGTGCGGGCCGGTGGAGCCGCCCGTGCTGCCGACCCAGCCGAGCACCTTGCCGTAGCCGACGGTCTGGCCGACGGACACGTTGAAGCCGTTGAGGTGGGCGTAGTAGGTGCTGTAACCGCCACCGTGGTTGATCCGGACGTATTTGCCGTAGCTGGTGCCGCCGAGGTCGGTCACCCGGTCGACGGTGCCGGGGGCGCTGGCCACCACCGGGTCGCCGAGGTCGTCGGTGCGGTTGAAGTCGACGGCGTTCGCCGGGCTGTGGTTCGACCGGGTCTGCCCGGACCAGGACTGGCCGCACGGGAACGGCACCTTGAAGGTCGGCGCGGCCAGCGCCGGGCTCGCCGGAGTCAGGACTCCCCCGACGAGCAGGCCCGTCACCAGCAGGCTGATCCACCGCTTACGCATACAGCTCCTCCTATGTCGAAAACCTTCGATGTGGTGCCCTCAGCCTGACAGATATCGTCATTCTTCGAAAGAGTCGGAGACCCGGCCCGGGAGCGCGCCCACGGGGCGGCCCGGAGGTTTCCGGATTGTTACTCGCTCGTGTCTGGCAGGGGCTGGACCGGACCGGATGCAAGCGCTTACATGTGTGCACGCCCATCGGGACCGGCGCCGCGCCATCGAGCACGACCGCGCCGGCTAGAAAGGAGGACGGCATGGCGGTCTTTACCAGACCACGCCAGGCCTTCGTGATCGCCGGCGTACTGGGGCTGGCGCTCAGCGCCACCGCTTGCGGTACCGGCGACGACAAGAAGAGCAGCAACGCGAGCTCCGCGGAGTGCGCCGCATACGACAAGTACGAGGGCCACGACGGCAAGAAGGTCTCCATCTACGCGTCCATCCGTGACGCCGAGGCCGACCTGCTGGAGCGGTCCTGGTCGCAGTTCACCGACTGCACCGGCATCGAGATCGACTACGAGGGCAACGCCGAGTTCGAGGCGCAGCTCCCGGTCCGGGTCGACGGCGGCAACGCGCCCGACCTGGCGTTCGTGCCTCAGCCGGGTCTGGTCAAGCGGTTCGCCGACGCCGGCAAGCTGAAGTCCCTCGGGGCCGACACCAAGACGATGGCCGAGCAGAACCTGCCGGCCGACTGGCTGAAGTACGGCACCGTCAACGGCACCCTCTACGGCGTGCCGCTCGGCGCCAACGTGAAGTCCTTCGTCTGGTACTCGCCGAAGCTCTTCAAGGAGAAGGGCTGGACGGTCCCGACCAGCTGGGACGACATGATCAAGCTCAGCGACACGATCGCCGCGAGCGGCATCAAGCCGTGGTGCGCCGGCATCGAGTCCGGTGACGCCACCGGCTGGCCGGCCACGGACTGGATCGAGGACGTGGTCCTGCGGACGCAGGGCCCCGAGGTCTACGACCAGTGGACCACCCACGCCATCCCGTTCAACGACCCGAGGATCGTCGACGCGGTCAACCGCGCCGGCGCCATCCTGAAGAACGAGAAGTACATGAACGGCGGCTTCGGCGGTGTGAAGAGCATCGGCACCACCGCCTTCGGTGAGGCCGGCCTGCCCGTCACCACCGGCAAGTGCGCGATGCACCGGCAGGCGTCGTTCTACGCCAACCAGTTCCCCGAGGGCACGAAGGTGGCCGAGGACGGCGACGCGTTCGCCTTCTACTTCCCGGCCATCGATACGGCCAAGGGCAAGCCGGTGCTGGGCGCGGGCGAGTTCGTCGTCGCGTACGCCGACCGTCCCGAGGTCCAGGCGGTGCAGACCTACCTCGCCTCCAGCGAGTACGTCAACAGCCGCGCGAAGCTCGGCAACTGGGTCACGGCGAACAACAAGCTGGACATCGCCAACGTCGCCAGCCCGATCGACAAGCTCTCCGTCCAGATCCTGCAGGACAAGACCGGCACGTTCCGCTTCGACGGATCCGACCTGATGCCGGCCGCCGTCGGCGCGGGGACGTTCTGGAAGGGCATGGTCGAGTGGATCAACGGCAAGGACACCGCGTCGGTGCTCCAGGGCATCGAGAGCAGCTGGAAGTGATCTGAACGGTGGGCCGGTCCGCACCCGCGGACCGGCCCACCGGCGGATCTGGACCTGGGAGGGTCGATGGAGTTCGACTTCGCGGAGGAACAGCCGAAGTTCCTCATGCTGATGTACGGGCTGATCGCTTTCGTCGCGGTGGTGGGCGGTCTGCTCCTGCTCCTCGACGTGGTGCCGGCCTGGTTCGCCCGCCGTCGGGAGGCGCAGCTCGTCGCCGCGTCCGCCAGCGGCGCCCCGCTCCCCCGGCGCCCGAAGCAACGGGAAGGGCTCTTCGCGCTCTTCTTCATGCTGCCGACGGTGCTGCTGCTCACCATCGGGCTGGTCGTGCCGGCCATCCGCACCACGTTGCTCTCCCTGATGGACAAGGACAGCAACGAGTGGGTGGGCCTGGCCAACTACAGCTGGATGTTCTCCGAAAGCTCGATCATCCGGGTGCTGACCAACAGCCTGATCTGGGTGATCCTGGTCCCGCTGGTGGCGACCGGCTTCGGCCTGATCTACGCCGTGCTGGTGGACAAGGCCCGGTTCGAGGCCGTCGCCAAGTCGCTGATCTTCCTGCCGATGGCGATCTCGTTCGTCGGCGCGAGCATCATCTGGAAGTTCGTCTACGCCTACCGCGGCGACGGCGACCAGATCGGCCTGCTCAACCACATCGTGGTCAGCCTCGGCGGCGAACCCAAGCAGTGGCTGCTCGAGTCGCCGCTGAACACGCTGCTGCTGATCGTCATCATGATCTGGATCCAGGCCGGCTTCGCCATGGTGGTGCTCTCCGCCGCCATCAAGGCCATCCCCGGCGACATCGTGGAGGCCGCCCGGCTCGACGGAGTCAGCCCGTGGCAGATGTTCTGGCAGATCACCATGCCGACCATCCGACCGGCGCTGATCGTGGTGGTGGTGACCCTCTCGATCGCCACGCTCAAGGTCTTCGACATCGTCCGAACCGCTACCAACGGCAACTACGACACCAGCGTGATCGCCAACGAGATGTACAACCAGGCGTTCCGGTACGGCGAGAACGGGCAGGGCTCCGCGCTCGCGGTCTTCCTCTTCATCCTGGTCATCCCGATCGTGATCTACCAGATCCGCAACCTCCGTCAGCAGCGGGAGGGCTGAGATGACCACTTCCACGCCCACAGTCGCCGTCGGCACCCAGCAGACCGCCGGACCGAAGACCACCGCCGGGCGGGTCCGCAAGCGCCTGAACAGCCGCAGCGCGACCCTCATCTCGATCGTCATCGCGGTGGTCTGGACCATCCCGACCTTCGGCCTGTTCATCTCCTCGCTCCGGCCCGAGGACGAGATCAAGACCACCGGCTGGTGGACCGCCTTCACCAACCCGCAGTTCACCCTGGAGAACTACCAGCAGGTCCTGTTCGGCCGGTCATCGTCGTCCGGGCAGCTGGCCAGCTACTTCATCAACTCCCTGGCGATCACCATCCCGTCGGTGCTCTTCCCACTCGCCTTCGCCTCCCTGGCGGCGTACGCGCTGGCCTGGATCAACTTCCGGGGTCGGGACTGGGCGTACATCGCGATCTTCGCGTTGCAGATCGTGCCCCTGCAGATGGCGCTGGTGCCGCTGCTGAAGTTCTTCTCCACCGGTGTCACCGTCGCCGGCGTCACCCTGATGCCGGCCTGGGACCTGGTCGACGAACAGAAGTTCGCCCAGGTGTGGTTCGCGCACACCTGCTTCGCGCTCCCGTTCGCCGTCTACCTGTTGCACAACTTCATCTCGCAGCTACCCGGAGACCTGATGGAGGCGGCCCGGGTCGACGGCGCCGGCCACCCGAAGATCTTCCGCACCATCGTGCTGCCGCTGATCACCCCGGCGCTGGCCGCGATCGGCATCTTCCAGTTCCTCTGGGTCTGGAACGACCTGCTGGTCGCGCTGATCTTCGCCGGTGGCGGCGACGAGACCGCCCCGCTCACCGTCCGGCTGGCCGAGATGGCCGGCACCCGGGGCAACGAATGGCAGCGGCTGACCGCCGGGGCGTTCGTGTCGATCGTCGTACCGCTCATCGTGTTCCTGTCCCTGCAGCGCTACTTCGTGCGAGGCCTGCTCGCCGGCAGCGTCAAGGGCTGACCCGCTTGCCCGCCGCCGCCTGGCCCCTCGGGCGGCGGCGGGCGCCAGGTACCGAGCGGGGGAACCGTGACGAAGATTGATGATGTCGCCCGGCTGGCCGGAGTGTCCACGGCCACCGTTTCGCGGGCACTGCGCGGGCTGCCGACGGTCTCCGCCGCCACCCGGCGCCGCGTCCTCGCCGCCGCCGAGCAGCTCGACTACGAGGTCTCGCCGAGCGCGTCCCGGCTCGCCGGTGGCCGCACCGGCACAGTCGCGGTGGTGGTCCCCCGGATCACCCGGTGGTTCTTCAGCACGGTCGTCGAGGCGGTCGAGGCGTTCCTCCACGAGTCCGGCTACGACCTGCTGCTCTACAACCTGGGTGGTCGGGAGCAGGTCCGCCAGCGGGTGCTGCGCACCGCCAACCTGCACAAGCGGGTGGACGCCATCATGCTGGTCGCCACGCCGCTGCGCCCGGCCGACCTGACCGCGCTGGCCGCACTGGACCTGCCCGGGGTGACCATCAGCTCGGGGACCAGGGTGCCCAACTGGCCGTGCGTGCGGATCGACGACGTGGCTGCCGCCCGTACCGCCACCCGGCACCTGCTCGACCTCGGCCACCGCCGGATCGCGCACATCTCCGGCGATCCCGACGACGAGCTGGCCTTCACCACCCACCTGGACCGACGCCGGGGCTATCAGGAGGAGCTGCGGGCCGCCGGCATGCGACCCGACCCGAGCCTGGACGTCGAGTCGACGTTCACCATCGACGGCGGCAACCGGGCCACCGCCGAACTGCTCGCCCGGGGCGAGCCGCCGACCGCGATCGTCGCCGCCTGCGACGAGATGGCGATGGGCGCGATGACCGCGCTGCGCGACGCCGGGCTGCGCGTACCGCAGGACGTCAGCGTGGTCGGCATCGACGACCACGACCTGGCCGGCGTGCTCGGGCTCAGCACCATCGCCCAGCCCGCCGCCGAGCAGGGCCGGCTGGCCGCCCGGATGCTGCTCGACCCGCTCGGGGTCCGGAGCCTGGGCCCGATCGTGGGTCAACGGACCCCCGGTTGCGACACCCCGGTGATCCTGCCCACTCGGCTGGTCGTCCGGGACTCGACCGCACCACCCCGGGCACACTGAAACCCCAACCATCCGCCGCCGGCGGCTGGCGGCGACGCGGCCGGCAGCAGCATCCGGCAGTCCACCCACAGCTCGACACGGGAGACGACCCTGAACACCGATCCGATCCAGCAGACCCCCTCCGGTCACCCGGTCACCGGCTGGTGGACCGAGGCCTCCATCTACCAGATCTACCCCCGCTCGTTCGCCGACTCGGACGGGGACGGCGTCGGCGACCTGCCGGGCATCACGGCCCGCCTCGACCACCTGGTCGAGCTGGGCGTGGACGCGGTGTGGCTCTCCCCGTTCTACCCGTCGCCCCAGGCCGACGCCGGCTACGACGTGGCCGACTACCGGGACGTCGACCCGCTGTTCGGCACCCTCGCCGACGCGGACAAGCTGATCGCCGAGGCCCGCTCCCGGGGCCTGCGCGTGATCGTCGACCTGGTGCCGAACCACACCTCCTCGGCGCACCGCTGGTTCCAGGCCGCGCTGGCCGCCGCGCCGGGCAGCCCGGAGCGCTCCCGGTACATCTTCCGCGACGGCCTCGGCCCGACCGGCGACCAGCCGCCGAACGACTGGCAGAGCGTCTTTGGCGGCCCCGCCTGGACCCGGACGGTTGACCCCAACGGTCAGCCCGGCCAGTGGTACCTGCACCTGTTCGACACGGGCCAGCCGGACCTCAACTGGGACAACCCGGAGGTGCACGCGGAGTTCCTGGACGTGCTGCGGTTCTGGCTGGACCGCGGGGTGGACGGCTTCCGGGTCGACGTGGCGCACGGTCTGGTCAAGCAGGCCGACCTGGCCGACTGGCAGGAGCCGCAGGAGATCCTGTCCGGCAACGAGGTGGACAAGCCGCGCCCGCCGATGTGGGACCAGGAGGGCGTACACGAGATCTACCGTCAGTGGCGGCAGCTTCTCGACAGCTACCCCGGCGAGCGGGTGCTGGTCGCCGAGGCGTGGGTGGAGCCGGCCGAGCGGCTGGCCCGCTACGTCCGCCCGGACGAGATGCATCAGGCGTTCAACTTCGAGTACCTGCTCGCCGCCTGGACCGCACCGGCCCAGTACGCGGTGATCACCCGCTCGTTGGAGGCGACCGACTCGGTCGGCGCGCCGACCACCTGGGTGCTGTCCAACCACGACGTCGTGCGGCACGCGTCCCGGCTGGGCCTGCCCGTCGGCACCGCCCGGCCCAACGGCATCGGCATCGGCGACCCGCAGCCGGACGCCGCGCTCGGCCTGCGCCGGGCCCGCGCGGCCACCCTGCTGATGCTCGCCCTGCCCGGCTCGGCGTACCTCTACCAGGGTGAGGAGCTGGGCCTGCCGGAGCACACCACGCTGCCCGACGAGGCCCGGCAGGACCCGACCTGGGCGCGCAGCGGGCACACCCAGCGCGGCCGGGACGGGTGCCGGGTGCCGATCCCGTGGGAGGCGGACGCGCCGTCGTACGGCTTCGGGCCGTCCGACGCCAGCTGGCTGCCGCAGCCCCCGCTGTGGGCGGAGTACGCGCTGGACCGCCAGCGCGACGTGCCCGGGTCGACGTACGAGCTGTACCGCACGGCGTTGCGGCTGCGCCGCGCCCACGGGCTGGGCCGCGGCACGCTGGAATGGCTGTCCTCCGGCGACGAGGTGCTGACCTTCCGCAACGGTGAACTGACCGTGCTGACCAACTTCGGCGCCACTCCGGTGCCGGTTCCGGCCGGCGCCGAACTGCTCGCTTCCAGCGCACCGCTGCACGACGACGGGACGGTGCCGACCGACGTGACGGTCTGGGTACGCGCCTGATCCCAGCCTGTCCGGCCCGTCCCCGCCGACCCGTCCTCCTGGTCGGGTCGGCGGGGACGGCCACACCGGTGTCTCAAGATCCGCACAACTTCAGGGATGTAGTGGCCTCAAGACGGCGGGAGGCCACTACATCCCTGAAATTGCGGAGGCCGGCGCCGCCTGGCCGGGCAGGGCCGGCGGCGGGGCCGGGTCGGTGGCCGGGCCGGTCGGCGGGCGTCGGTGGTTCCGGGCCGGTCAGAGGCGGTCGGCGCGGGTGTGCAGGAGGTCGTGCACGTTCTCGATGTCGGCCGGTGAGGTCCGCGAGGCGAGCCAGTACATGATGCCGGTGGGAATGAAGAAGAGCTGGAACGCGGCCAGCCCGACGGCGTAGTTCAGCGGCGGCGGGAACGCCGCCTTCAGGCCCTGGAACGCCGCCCCGACCAACCCGTTGCCGGCCGCCCGGCCGACACCGTTGACCAGGTTGCCGAGGCTGTACACGGTGCCCCGGTGCTCCGGCGGGTTCACGTCGGCGATCAACGCGAACCAGTTGGGCGAGTTCGCCGACGTCAGCGCGAGCGCCAGTACGGCCGTGAGCAGGCTCAGCCCGACCGACGGCTCGGTGAACACACTGGACAGGATCGCGCCGATCACCGCGCCGCCGCTGGCGCCGTCCGGCACGTCGATCCGTATCGGCACGAAGAACAGCACCAGGTAGAACGGCAGCGCGGCGAGGATACCGACCGCGGCGACCAACGCCCGGCCCCCAGGGTTACGCCGCTGCACCGCGTCACCGATCAGCCCGCCGACGATGGAGAGCACCCCGCCGAGCTGGAACAGCGTGGCGAAGACGCTGCCCACCACCACCGCGGTCGACTCCGAGTAACCCTGCGCCTCGGCGCGCTCCGCGAAGAGCACCGGGAGCCAGACCAGCGAGCCGAAGGCGGCCTGCGCGGTCAGGCCCTGCAGGATCAGCCACCGGTTGGTCCGCCGGGCCAGGATCCGCGGCAGGTCGGCGCGGCTGATCCGGTAGTCGTACTCGGCCCCCTCGTGCAGCGCCGGGGCCAGCTCCGGCTCGCTCTGGCCGCGCCGGATGTCGTAGGTGAACAGGTAGGCCAGGGTGGCGGCCAGGCCCACGCCGGTCAGCACCAGGAACGGCCGCCGCCAGTCGCTCGCGCCGAGCAGCCCGCCGACCAGCGTGCCGGCCAGCGTGCCGACCCCCTGGGAGAGACCCCAGAAGCTCATGACCAGCCCTCGGCGCGTCGGCGAGATGAGGTCGGTGACCACCGAGAAGCCCACCGAGCCGACCGCGCCGAGGCCGACCGCCGCGACCAACTGCGCGACCAGGAACGTCAGGTACCCGCCCGCGAGGGCGCTGCCGCCGGTGCCCGCCGCCCAGATCAGCGTGCCCACCATGAGCAGCGGCTTGCGGTTCGTGCGGTCGCCGACGTACGCCCAGCCGACCGCGGCCACCGCGCTGACCAGGAAGCTGACCGCGGTGACCAGACCGAGCAGTCGCCCCGACACGTCGAACGCGTCGGCGATCGGCCCGTACAGCGGCGGGACCAGCCCGATCGCCACGTTGTCCAGCGAGGCGAGCAGCACGAACACCACGACGCTGTACAACCGGTGCGTCGGGCCGCCGCCACGGGCCAGCCGGAGGCGGCCCCTGGAAACTGTCATGACCGGCAGCCAACCAGAGGCGGATAACGACGCCGTACGTGGGTGCTCCCGTCACCCGTCCGTACGCAGCGCGGCGATCGGCTCGACCCGGGAGGCTCGCCAGGCCGGGTAGATCCCGGCCAGCAGGCCGACCACGGCGCCGAGCAGCGCCGAGCCGGGTGCCAACCAGGGCTGCATGACCGGCGTCCACTCCCGGACGTAGCTCACACCGACCACGGTGAGCACCCCGCCCGACGACCCCAGTACGCCGCCGAGCAGACCCACCAGGGCGGACTCCACCATGAAGAGCGCGGCTACGGATGCCCGAGTGCCACCCAGGCTGCGGCGCAGCCCGATCTCGCCGGTGCGTTGCAGCACCGACACCAGCATCGTGTTGGCAATGCCCACCGCGCCGATGACCAGGGTCACCAGGGCCAGTGCCAGGAAGAGCGCCTGGGTGTCCGCGGCGACCTTCGCCCGGGTGGCGTTCGGCTCGGCCGGACGTTGGGCGATCAGCGCGTCCGGTTGCTGAGGGGCCAGTGCGAGCGGGGCCTGCGACGCGACCACCGCCGCGGCCCCGACGCGTGTCCTCAATACGACGGACAGCGGGGCGGCCAGCCCGAACCGGGTGTGGGCGACCCCGTCCGGCATGATCACCGCGTCCAGCAGCGCCGGTGACCGCTCCACCGACACCAGGACGCCGATGACCGAGAACGGCACGTCACCGACGAAGACGGCCGGGGACTGGCCCACGTCGGCCAGGTGCAACCGCTCGGCCAGTCGGCCGCCCAGCACGACCACCCGGTCGCGCCGAGCCTCGTGCCCGCAGTCGTATGCGCGGCCGACGGCCACCCTCGCCTGCACGGCGTCGAACAGCCCGGGCGACGCGGCCACCAGCGGGGGGCGGACGACGTCGCTCGCCAACGGATCCACCACGGTGGTGGCCCGTACCGGTGTCTCCGGCAGGTCGAGAGTGCTCATCGTCCCAGCGGCGACGACCCCGGTCAGTCGGCTCGCCCGCTCAGCGGCGTCCCACGGGATGAGGTTCTCCGCCCGCTGCGGGCCGGCGTCAGGCGACGGAAGCACGGTCACCGACGTCGCCGCCAACTCGTCGAAGTGCGAGACGATCCGGGCGCTGGCGGTCGCGGCGAGGCCCAGGGTGGCCACCAGGGCCGCAATGCCGACCACCACGCCGAGCGCTGTCAGCACGGTGCGGTTGACCCGCGCGCCCACCCCCGCCAGAGCTTCCTCGACGAGGTCACGCATCCGGACGTACCTCGCGTACGGTGCCGTCGACGACCTGCACCCGGCGGGCGGCCCGGGCCGCGATCTGCGGGTCATGGGTGACCATCAGAACTGTCTGCCCCTCCGCGTGCAGCCGCGCGAAGAGCGTGAGAACCTCCTCGGCCGTCGCCGAATCGAGATTGCCGGTGGGCTCGTCGGCCAGCAACAGGTCCGGTCGGATGGAGAGCGCGCGGGCCACCGCCACCCGCTGACGTTCCCCGCCGGACAGCGTGTTCGGCATCGCCCCGACCCGGCCGCCCAGACCCACCCGGTCCAGTGCCTCCGCGGCACGAGCGGCCCGGAGCCGGCGGGGACAGCGGTTGTACATCAGCGCCACCGTGACGTTGTCCAGGGCCGAGCGGTGCGGCATCAGGTGGAAGGCTTGAAAGACGAAGCCGATCCGGGACGCGCGTAACCGGGTGCGTTCCCGATCCGAGAGACCGGCGACGTCCGCACCGTCGAGCAGGTACGCCCCCGAGGTCGGCCGATCGAGCAGGCCCAGGATCTGCAGCAGAGTGGACTTTCCCGAACCGGATCGACCGGTGATCGCCAGCCAGTCGCCGGACCGAACGGCCAGGTTGGTGGGTCGGAGTGCGGTCACCGGGCGGACCGCTGGATACACGCGCTCCACTCCCCGGAGCTCGACCAGCGCCGTCACGACCGTTCGCCGACGACGACCAGATCCGCCTCGGCCAGGTCGCCGTCCGCCACCCGCACCTCGGCGAACCCGTCGGCGGAGAGCCCGACCGTCACCGGGACGTCCCGGGCCCCCTGCGCGCTCGAGACCCGTACCCACGTCGCCCCGGAGGCGTCGGAGACCAGCGCCGCCAGCGGAACGGCGAGCACTGCGCCGCTGGTCGTGGAGATCGGGACACGGACCCGGACGTCTCGGCCGGGCAGGTTGGCCGGCACCGAGCCGACCGGTTTGACGCGCACCAGGTACTGCCCCTCGGGCACCCCACCGGTGCCGGGCTTGTCCGCCACGTGGGAGATCTCCCCGCGAAACGTGGCTACGCCGTCGCCTTCGTCCAACTCGACGCGCTGCCCGACCTTGAGCAGCCCCTGCTCCTCCGCGGTGACCGCACAGGTCACTTCGAGCGCCGCCGCCGTCAAGCTCAGCACCTTGCCGTCGGCCTGCCGGCCGAGGGCGGTGTCGACCCGATCGACCCGCCTGGGCAACGACGGAACGAAGGCGATCTCGCCGCGCGGGATGCGGACTCCGACCGCGTTCCGCAGTGTGACCAGCGCACTGCGGGCGGCGGACAGCCGCTGCTCGGCTTCGGCCACCCCCCGCTGCGCCGACGACACGTCTTTCGAGTCGGTCAGGTCGGCCAGATCGGACCGAGCCATCGCGATCTCCACCTCCGCTGCCGCCACCTCCGCGGTGAGCCTGCTGACCGTCGCGGCGGGCGCACCGGCCGCGACCGCGTCATCCCGCTCCTGCGCTGCGGCGTCACGCGCGGCCACCGCGCTGTTCACCCGGGCACGGGCCACCGCGAGTTGGGCCGCAGGCGGACCTTCGCGGGCGGCGGTCAGGGCGGAACGAGCCGCAGCGACGGCGGTGCCCGCGGCAGAGACACGCTCTCTGCCGGCCGCGAGCTGCTGCTCCTGCTCCGCGGATGGCGCGACCGGGGCGTATCCGACGGCGCGGTAGAGCCGGTCCACCGCGGTCGAGGTACGGGAATCGTAGGTGTCGTCCGGCGTGGCGGTGAGATGACCGAGCCGGGCCAGTGCCCGTTCGAGCTGCCGGACGTCGGGACCGCTGCTGCCCTGCGCGAGGGCGCGGTACATCGGAATCACCCCGTCCAGCACGATCACCGGACGGCCGGACACCTGCAGCGCCACATCCCCTTCGTCCAGCGCGGTTCCGGCGCGGGGCACGGCGCCGGTGACGACCAGCTTTCCGAGCCGGCCGTCACCGAGGTCGGCGTCCACAGTCAGCGCCTGCGGCTCAGCGAAGCCGAGGGTGCCGCGGACGACCACCGAGGTGGCGACGACCCGACGCTCGACGGGCACGGTGACCGGCCCGACCGCGGGAGCGGCGGCATGGCGGGCGACGTCCGACGGGGATTCGACCGACCGGCCGAACCACCAACCCGTCGCTGCCGCCAGCACGGCCACCGCGACGAGCGTCGAGAGTGGACGTGAGCGCGGCACACCTACCGCCCGGCGGAGAGCCCCGAGCCGGAGCCGCGCGGGTAACGTCGGGCTCACAGCTCACCAGCCAACGCCTTGTCCAGGTATTCCTTGTAGACCTGCTTGTACAGATCGTCGTAGGGCCACTGGCAGGGCTCGGTCTGTCGGGCCTCGGCAATCTCCCGCGCCTGCAACCGTTTGAGCTCGGCCAGCTCACCGGCGGCGAAGACGTCCTCCAGCCGTAGACCGGAACTGTCCCGGCCACTACCCGCCGCCGTCTCGACCGCCCGCTCGAAGCCGTCGCGGAACCGTTCGGCAGCCTTCGACAGGGCCAGCGATCGCTGGTCGGCGCTGTCGAAGCCCTTCTCCCGCAGGCAGCCGGCCCGGGTCTTGAGTGCCTCCACGACCCGTTGGTCGGCGTCCACCGAAGCGTAGATCTTGTCGCTGCGGGCCGATTCCTCGGCCGAGAGGGTGAGGCTCGCGATATTCGGGGCCGGGCCGAACTGGCGCTCGGCGTCGCGCTGGCAGACCATCAACCGTCGCTTCCACCCGCCGGCCTGGTCGGCCGGCATCGCGCGCAGCTTCTCCCGATTCGGGTCGACCCTGGCCGTTCCCTGTGGCAGGTAGTCGATCAATGTGGTCAGGCCGTAGCCGTAGCGTTGGACGAATTGCTCCCGGCTGAGGCCGAGCGCTACGCGGCGGTCGACCGCCGCCTGGTCGATGTAGGGCAGGTACTCGTAACCCTCAGCCTTCATGCACTCGGCGAGCGCGGCGTTCACCTTGTCCCAGTGGGCCAGCACCTCGTCGCGTGTAGCGTCGCCACGCTCCAGGACCTGCTCCATCACCCGCTCGACCGACGCCGATTCGGCGGCGCCTGGGTCCTCCGGGCCAGAACAGCCGGACACCAGGACGCCGGCCAGGAGCACCATCACAAGCCTTGTCACACGCATTTCCACCCCATCCACCGAGGTGGCCCGTGGCCGGACGCCGAAGACGTCGGTCACGGGCCGTGGGCATCGGTCAGTAGGCGCCGTGCTCGTAGAGCGGGCTGAGGGCTCCGGTCGAGACGAGTTGCCCCCGGAAGCCGGCGATGGTGTCGCCGTTCTGGTCCCAGAAGGTGTAGTTGTAGCCGGCCGAGTCGCAGCTGGTGCCCTGGGTGCCGACGTAGCTGGGGTCGTAGTAACGGATGGAGAGACACGAGCCGTCGGTGTAGGTGTCACTGATCTTGCCGTAGTAGACGCCGTTGCGGTTGCAGGTCTCCGGGGAGCGAGTGTTCTCGACCCCGCGCTTGACGCCACCGATGTACACCGACACCGATGCCGAGTAATTGGTCTCGTAGCAGACTGCCTGTGCGGGCGACGCGGCGACGGTGACGCCAGCCAGCGGCACTGCGGTCATGGCGAGCGCGACCAGGCTCGCTCGCCGTTTGGTGGCACCTTGGCTCTTCTTCACATCGACTCCTCCCGTTGGGTGTCCGAACCCTAGGCGATCGATGAGCGTCCACGCAGCCCGTTCGTCAGCCGCCGTTCCGTGTCAATGGATCACCGCGTGACCGACGGTCACCAGCATCCGGTGTGTGGACGAAACGGTGACCGTGGCACTCGCCAGGAGCAGCCATGATGATCGATTCGAGGTTGACCCAGCGCCATCCGAGCAGTGACCAACCGTGAGGCTACGAAACGGTAACGACCGGGACGGTGGAGACCTGCGGGGTCAGCGCCGGTCGAGGACCATCCCGCGCGCGGAGGCGTACTGGTCACGGACGGCGGGGACGGGCTCGGCCGCGTACTCCTCGGTGCCCTGGACCGTCCACCGCGGTGGCGCGTCACCGCCCAGGGCGACCCAGGCGGCCTGCCGGGCGGCGCCGTCGGCGACGTACTCGCCGGCCGGCGGGACGACCACCGGGCAGCCGAAGACCTGTGGCGCGATCCGGCGCACCGCGGCCGAGCGGGCTCCGCCGCCGACCAGGATGACCCGGCGGACGGTGGCGCCCTGCGCGGTCAACGCGTCGAGGCCGTCGGCGAGCGCGCAGAGCATGCCCTCCACGGCGGCCCGGGCAAGGTGCGCGGGCGTCGAGGTGCGCAGGGTCAGCCCGTGCACCGCGCCGGTGGCCAACGGGCGGTTCGGGGTCCGCTCCCCCTCCAGGTAGGGCACCATGACCAGCCCGTCGGCGCCGGCCGGCGCGGAGAGCGCCAGCTCGGCCAGCTCATCCAGGCCGACCCCGAGCATCGCGGCGGCGGCGTCCAGTACCCGGGCCGCGTTGAGCGTGCAGACCAGCGGCAGGAACCGGCCGGCCGCGTCGGCGAAGCCGGCCACCGCGCCACTGTCGTCGGCCGCCGCCACGTCGGCGACGCTGAACACCGTGCCGGAGGTGCCGATCGAGACGACCACGTCACCGGAGCCGGCGCCGACACCGAGCGCGGCGGCGGCGTTGTCGCCGGTGCCCGCGCCGAGCAG
>NZ_RCVI01000451.1:0-18697 GCF_003667455.1 Micromonospora sp. CV4
CCCCCGCGTCACTCGCACGGGGTGTGCCCGCCGACCGACTGGCCGGCCGCCCCGGTGAGCGCGTCGCGGACCGAGCGGGCCGACTGGTCCGAGGGACGCCTCCCCGCGGCCCCGGCCGAGCGCCCGTCCTGGCCGGCCAGTCGGTCGGCGGGCACACCCCGTGCGAGTGACGCGGGGGAGTCGACCGGCCCGCTCCGGCCCGAAACCCGATCGACCGCGCCGTTCCGGCTCCGGCCGGAGGCCCCCGAGCCACCCCACGCGGCTCCGGGGGAGACCGGCCCGGCACCGGCCGCCAGCACGCCGACCTCGCCCGGTGCCGTCCCGGGCCCCGCCACGAGCGGGTCCGGGCGCGGCGACCGGCCCTCACCAGCGCCCGCCCCGACGAGCGCACCTCCCTACGCGGCTCGCCGATCCGCCCCCGATCCTGCGTCGCCGGCCGACCCCGCCGACGGCGCCAGGCTGCCGGACCAGACGTCGGCGGTGCTGCCGCAGCGCGTCCCTGCGGAACCGGACGTGCCCGTCGTGCCGGAGCCGCCAGCCGTGGAGCCACCCGCCGAAACCCCCGAACTCGCCCGCATCGCCACCCACCTACGCCGTGACGACGAGCCCGCGCCCCTGCGGGAGCGCCCCGAGGGGTTCGACGTCAACGCCATCCTCGACGCCGTCCGGGAGGTCGCCGGCGTGCGGGACGCGGCCCTGCGCCGCACCCCGGCGGGAGCGCACAGCCTCCGCCTCGACCTGGCCGACGGCGCCGACCCGGCCGAGGTGAGCCGGCACGTGGCCCGGCTGCTTCAGGAACGGATGGGTCTGGCAGCCGCCCCGCAGAACCTGCCCGGCCAGCCGTCCACGCCGGTACCGCCGGTCCGCCGCCGCGCCGCTGAGCCCCGGTCTGCGGAGTCCCGGTCCGCTGAGCCCCGGTCGGCGGAGCGGCGTTCCGCTGAGCCCAGGTCCGTCGAGTCCCGGTCCGCTGAGCCCCGGTCCCCGGAGCGGCGTTCCGCTGAGCCCAGGTCGGTCGAGCCCCGGTCTGCTGAGCCCCGGTCCGCTGAGCGGCGTTCCGCTGAGCCCAGGTCCGTCGAGCCCCGGTCTGCTGAGCCCCGGTCCGCCGAGCGGCGTTCGGCGGAGTCGCGGTCCGCCCAGTCGGACGACGTCGGCGCCGAAGCGCGTACCGGAGAGCTGCGGGCCACCGGATCGCCCACGGCCGGACGGTCGGGCGGTCGGAGCGAAGCCGCCCAGGCGGGCACCGAACAGCAGGTGGACACGGAGGGGGCGCGCCGCCGTCGGGCGAGCGCCCCGCACCGGGGCCGCGCCACGGTGGAGGAGCCGGGGTCGGTCTCGGCCGCGCCCGCCGGTGCGGCCACGGGCAGCCCGGCGACGCTCGGCACGTCGTACTCCGGTGGTCAGGTGACCACCACGGAGTCGGCGCCGTCCCGACCGCTGGACACGGGCGGCACGCCCGGGCCGCGGGTGGTGATCGACCACGTGCAGGTCAGCACCTTCGGGCTGGACGCCAACGTTGAGGTTCGGCTGCTGGCCGGCGGTGAAAGCGCTGCCGGCCACGCCACCGGCCCGGCGGTGGACGGCTACGTCCTGCGGCTCTGCGCGGTGGCCGCGGCCGCCGCGGTGGACGAGTTGCTGCGCGGCGCGGAGAACGCCGAGCGGGGGCGCTGCTTCGTGGAGCACGCGGCGGTGGTGCCGTTCGGCAACTGCGAGGTGGCCACCGTGGTGGTGCTGCTGGTGTGCGAAGGCTGGGTCGAGCAGCTCGCCGGCTCGGCCCTGGTCGCCGGCGATCCGCGACAGGCGGTGGTCCGGGCGACGCTGGCGGCGGTGAACCGTCGGCTGGAGGCGCTGCTGTCCTGAGTGGTCCGGGGCAGACTGGAACGATGAAGCCCGCCACCCTCTGGCCGGACCATCTCCTACCCGAGGACCGGATCCCGCCGCCCTGGCCGGGGCGGGCGGTCCGCCTCGACGGTTCGGTCACGTACGTACGGGACACCCCGGCCACCGCCGCCGGCGCGGAGCCGGCGTTGTACGTGCACGGCCTGGGCGGTTCGTCGCAGAACTGGACCGACCTGGCCGGCCTGCTCGCCGATCGCCTGGACGGTCAGGCCATCGACCTGCCCGGCTTCGGCCGCAGCGAGCCGGGTCGCCGCTACACCGTGCCGGCCTTCGCCGACCTGGTCGTCCGCTGGATCGAGCACTCCGGTCGTGGGCCGGTGCATCTGTTCGGCAACTCGCTGGGCGGTGCGGTCGTGGTCCAGGTGGCCGGGCTCCGGCCCGACCTGGTCCGCACCCTCACCCTGATCTCTCCGGCGCTGCCGTTCCTGGACTTCCGTCGCTCGTTGCAGGGGCGCCTGCTGCCGGTGCTGGCCATTCCCGGGGGTGAACGGTTGGTCGCCTGGCGGCTCACCCAGCTCGCCCCCGAGGTGATGGCCCAGCAGGTGTTGGAGGCGTGCGTCGCCGACCTCAGCCGGATCTGCGCGCAGCGCCGCGCCGAGGCGTTGGAGGAGATCCGGGTGCGCTACGAGGCGGAGCACTACGCCGCCGCGTACGTCCGGACGTTCCGCGGGCTGGTCTCCAGCTTCCTGCGGGCGTACCTGCCGGGGCCGGGCTCGCTGTGGCGGCTCGCCCGGGCGGTGCGTGCGCCGACGCTGGTGGTGGGTGGTCGGCAGGACCGGCTGGTCGACGTGCGGGTCGCCCCGCAGACCGCTCGGGTCATCCCGGACAGCCGGCTGCTGATGCTCGACGGCGTCGGCCACGTGGCGCAGTTGGAGGTGCCTCGGCTGGTCGCCCGGGCGGTGGTCGGCCTACTCGCCGAAACGGAGGAGACCGCCAGGCGGCCTGATCTGGCAGGCTGAGCCGGATGCGCACGCCCTCCCGCCCTGGTCGCCGTCAGCGACGACTCGCAGTGCTCGCCCAGTTGGTGGCGGTCGTGCTGGCCGTCGGTGCGGTGGTGACCGTGATCGCCGAGGGGCCGGGCGGGCATCCGGGCGCCGACCGGCTGGCTGCGGACGAGATCACCGGGCCGCCGCCGCTGGTGGCCGCGCCGTTGCCTCCGTCGGCCGACCCGTCGCCGTCCGTGTCGCCGGTCGCCCCGTCGAGTGCACCCCCGGTGCTGAAGTTGTCCGGGGCGGTGCCGACCGCCGGCACCGGCCGGTTCGGCTACGACGACCGCACCGGCCCGGTGCTGGGCCGCGCGGGTGAGCTGCGGCGGTACCGGGTGGCGGTCGAGTCGGGCAGTGGGGAGGATCCGGTCGCGTTCGGGCAGGCGGTCCAGACGGCACTCGCCGGGCCGGGCAGCTGGGTCGACAGCGGCCGGCTGAGGATGCAGCAGGTGCCCGGCGGCGCGGCCCGGGACTTCACCGTCTACCTGGCGACCGCCCGCACGGCGGGCCGGATGTGCGCCGACGGTGGAGTGGACATCCGGATCGGTGGCCGGCCGTACACCTCCTGCCGGGCGCCCGGGAAGGTGATCATCAACCTGGATCGGTGGCGACTGTCCGTGCCGCACTTCGTCGCGGCCCGCGTGCCGCTGGCGGTCTACCGGACGTACGTGGTCAACCACGAGGTGGGCCACCAGTTGGGGCACCGGCACGAGCGCTGCCCGGGCGCCGGCCGGCCGGCGCCGGTGATGATGCAGCAGACCCTTTTCCTCGACGGCTGTCGGGCCAATCCGTGGCCGTACGTCGAGGGGCGTCGCTACGCCGGCCCCGCGCTCTGACGGCTGGCACAGCGACGCGCCGTCCCCATCAGGCGTCTTGCGTTAATAGCGGCAAAAGCGGAGAAATGCCCGTTTAATCTGGCAGGCTTGATGTCATGACGCCGTCGTCCCCTTACGGCCCGCCCCGGGCGCCCGGCCCGTCCGGCCGGTCGACGTACCGGGCCGGGGACGGGCGGCCGGCGCTGCTCCGGATGCGCCGACGGCGTCGTCGCAGCGTGCTGCTCGGCGTGCTCCTGCTCGCCGTTGCCGCCGCAGTGACGGTGACCCGGGGCGGCGAACCGCCGGCCGAGGCGCCAGCGGTCACCCACGGCCGGATGGGTCATGGCGGCGGGGGCGCGCACCCGGCACCCAGCAGCTACCCGTCGGTCGGCGCGGGACGCTTCACCGCGGCCGACGGCGAGACCGCGGTGCACGGCGAGGACGGGCCGCTGCGCCGTTACCGGGTCGCCGTCGAACGCGGCGCCGGCCAGGACGCCGACGCCTTCGCCGCAACGGTGGACGAGGTGCTGGCCGACCCGCGCAGCTGGATCGCCTCCGGCGAGCTGCGGGTACAGCGGGTGGCCGATGCCGGCGCCGCCGACTTCACCATCTATCTGGCCACCCCGGTCACGTCGGAGCAGATGTGCGCCGAGGGTGGGCTGACCACCGAGCGCTACACCTCCTGCCGGCTCCCCGGGCAGGTCATCATCAACCTGGCCCGTTGGCAGGAGGCGGTGCCCGACTACGGTGCCCCGCTGGAGACGTACCGGAAGTACGTAATCAACCACGAGGTCGGCCACGAGTTCGGCGAGGAGCACGAGGCCTGCCCGGGCCCGGGCGAGCCGGCGCCGGTGATGCAGCAGCAGACGTACGGCCTGGAGGGCTGCGTCGCCAACGCCTGGCCCTACCTCGACGGTCGTCGCTACGCGGGGGACATCGTCCCCTGATCGACCCGGTCGTCGGTTATTCCCTCTCCCGCATCGCGGGCCACGTGTCCTCCCTCATGGCCGAGCAGGGGGCCGGCGAGCAACAATGGCGCGGTTCACACCGCCGATCCCGGGGAGTCCACCGTGTCGTTGCCCCCGCTCGTCGAACCCGCCGCCGAGCTGACCGTTGACGAGATCCGCCGCTACTCCCGCCACCTGATCATTCCCGACGTCGGGGTGACCGGGCAGAAGCGGTTGAAGAACGCCCGGGTGCTCTGTGTCGGCGCCGGTGGCCTCGGCTCGCCGGCCCTGCTGTACCTCGCCGCGGCCGGGGTCGGCACGCTCGGCATCATCGACTTCGACACCGTCGACGAGTCCAACCTCCAGCGTCAGGTCATCCACGGCGTGTCGGACGTCGGCCGGTCCAAGGCCGAGTCCGCCGCCGCGTCGATCCGCGAGATCAACCCGCTGGTCAACGTCGAGATCCACAACACCGCGCTGGACCGGGACAACGTCCGCGAGATCTTCGCCCAGTACGACCTGATCGTCGACGGCACCGACAACTTCGCCACCCGGTACATGGTCAACGACGCCGCGGTGCTGCTGGGAAAGCCGTACGTCTGGGGCTCGATCTACCGCTTCGACGGTCAGGCGTCGGTGTTCTGGGCCGAGCACGGCCCCTGCTACCGGTGCCTCTACCCGGAGCCGCCGCCGCCCGGCATGGTGCCGTCCTGCGCCGAGGGTGGCGTGCTCGGCGTCCTCTGCGCGTCGATCGGCTCGATCCAGGTGAACGAGGCGATCAAGCTGCTCACCGGCATCGGCGAGCCGCTGGTCGGCCGGCTGATGGTCTACGACGCCCTGGAGATGGAATACCGCAAGATCAAGGTGCGCAAGGACCCGAACTGCGCGCTCTGCGGCGAGAACCCGACGGTGACCGACCTGCTGGAGGACTACGAGGACTTCTGCGGCGCGGTCTCCCAGGAGGCCGAGGAGGCGGTGGTCGACTCGACCATCACCGCGCTGGAGCTCAAGGAGTGGCAGGACGCCGGCAAGGACATCTTCCTGGTCGACGTCCGGGAGCCGGCCGAGTACGAGATCGTCCGGATCCCCGGCGCCACCCTGATCCCCAAGGGCGACATCATCTCCGGTGAGGCGCTGGCCCAGCTGCCGCAGGACCGGCAGATCGTGCTGCACTGCAAGTCCGGCGTCCGCTCGGCGGAGGCGCTCGCCGCGCTCAAGGCGGCCGGGTTCCGCGACGCCGTGCACGTGCAGGGCGGCGTGCTCTCCTGGATCAAGCAGATCGATCCGGCGCTGCCCGCGTACTGACCGGCCGGAGCCGGGGCGGTCGACACCGCCGCCCCGGCTCCCGGACGCCGCAGGCCGGCCCGCACGGCGCATGCCGGCCCTGCGACCCGGTACGCGCCGGCGAATCGACGCAGGCGACTCCAAGCGGCCCTGAGCCCGCAGCGACGCAGCCATTCCCGGCTGGCCGATTCCCCGAGGCGGTATCGCGTCTGCGCAGGTAGCGTCTCCGCCGTGGTCGATTTGGATGCCGCGATCGGGTTCGTCGTGGCGCACGGGGACGCGGTGGAGCGTGCCCGCCTCTCCTGGCTTCGCAACGGCACGCCGGTGCCCACCGAGCTGCTGGAGACGGCCGAGGTCGGCCAGTCACCCGACGGTGGTTGGCCGGCGACCTGGGGCGGCGAGATCGCCTCGATCGACGCCACCTGCTTCCGGCTCGCCGAGCTGGACGACCTGGGCGCGCTCGGTCGTCCCGCCGCCCGCCGGGCACTGGACTGGTTGGCCTCCCGGCAGCAGGCCGACGGCGGCTGGGACGAGGACCCGGCGCTGGCCGGCTCGGCTCCGGAGTGGGCCCGCCCCGGCGACCCGGAGGCAGGGCTGTTCCTCACCGCCAACGCCGGCTTCTGGCTCACCGTCGCCGGCCTGGACGCCCGTGCCGCGGGTCCGCTCGATCACCGGGTCGGAGGGGCGTACGCGGGGGTGGTGCAGGCGGCCGCCCACTCGGTCGCCGCGCGGCTGCGTCCGGACGGCAGCTGGCCGTCCTTTCTCGCCGCGGGCTGGCTGAGCGCGGCGGTGCTGCACCGGCAGGACATGTTCCAGGAGTCGGCGCGGATCCAGGTGGTGCTCGCCGAGCGGATGCCCAAGATGTCCCCGGGGGACGTGGCCTGGCTGGCGGCCACGCTGCGCCGGGTCGGCATCGACGCGCAGGACTGGATCATGGTGCGGGCCCTGCGCCGACTGACCGAGACGCAGCGCAGCGACGGCGGCTGGGAGAGCGACGACGGGCACCAGTTCGACGTGCACTCCACACTGTCCGCCATCCGCGCGTGCAGGCCGGCGGCGTTGAGCTGAGCCGCGGCAGCCGGCGACGCCGAGCTGAGCCGCGGCAGCCGGCGGTGTTGAGCTGAGCCGCGGCAGCGGGCGGCGCTGAGCTGAGCCGCGCTGGCCCAGCACGGCTAGCGCAGGTGCCCGGCCCCGGTGACCACGTACTTGGTGCTGGTCAGCTCGGGCAGGCCCATCGGGCCCCGGGCGTGCAGTTTCTGCGTCGAGATGCCGATCTCCGCGCCGAAACCGAACTCGCCCCCGTCCGTGAAGCGGGTCGAGGCGTTCACCATCACCGCCGCCGCGTCCACCCGGGCGACGAACTCCCGGGTGGCGCTCGCCGAGTCGGTGAGAATCGCCTCGGTGTGCCCGGTGCCGTACCGCCGGATGTGCGCGACCGCCGCGTCGAGCGAGTCGACGACCGCGACGGAGATGTCCGCCGAGAGGTATTCGGTGGCGTGGTCCTCCTCGGTGGCCGGGACGACGTCGGCGGAATATCCGGCCACGTCGGGCGAGCCGTGCACGGTCACCCCGGCCTCGGCGAACGCGGCCAGCATCGGCGGCAGGAACGCGTCGGCGACGTCGGCGTGCACCAGCAGCGACTCGGCGGTGTTGCAGGTGGAGAGGCGCTGCGTCTTGGCGTTCAGCGTCACCGCCACGGCCTGCGCCACGTCCGCGGCGGCGTCCACGTAGACGTGGCAGTTGCCCACTCCGGTCTCGATGACCGGCACGGTCGACTCCTCGACCACGGTGCGGATCAGCGACGCGCCGCCGCGCGGGATGAGCACGTCGACCAGCCCTCGGGCACGCATCAGCTCCTTGACCGACTCGCGGGAGCTGGCGTCGAGCAGCTGCACCGCGTCGGCCGGCAGACCGGCACCGGCGACCGCGTCGCGCAGCACCGCGACGAGCGCGGAGTTCGAGTGCGCGGCCGACGACGAGCCGCGCAGCAGGGCCGCGTTGCCGGACTTCAGGCAGATCCCGGCCGCGTCCACGGTCACGTTGGGGCGGGCCTCGTAGATGATGCCGACCACCCCGAACGGCACCCGGATCTGGCGCAGCTCCAGGCCGTTGGGCAGGGTCGAGCCGCGGACCACCTCGCCGACCGGGTCGGGCAGCGCGGCCATCTGGCGCAGCGCGTCGGCGATGCCGGCCACCCGGCCCGCGTCGAGGGCGAGCCGGTCCAGCACGGCCGCGCTCAGTCCGGCCTCCCGGCCGGCCGCCAGGTCCGTCGCGTTCGCGGTCAGGATCTCCGGGGTACGCGTCACCAGCGCGTCGGCCATCGCGGCCAGCGCGGCGTCCTTGGCGGTACGCGTCGCCACGGCCAGCGTCTCGGCCGCCGCCCGTGCCCGTCGGGCCTGCTCGGTCACGCTCATCGGTCACTCCTCGCGTCTGAAGGGCGCCCGGTGCGGCGCCCCGGCGTTCCTACAGCAGAACGAGGTCGTCGCGGTGGACGACTTCCCGCTCGTACGCCGGGCCGAGCGCCGCGGCGAGTTCGGAGGTGGAGCGTCCGAGCAGCCCGGGCAGCTCCACGGCGTCGTAGTTGACCAGCCCGCGCGCGACCGGCGCGCCGGCGGTGTCCACCAGGTCGACCGGGTCGCCGGCGGTGAACGTGCCGTCGACGGCGGTGATGCCGGCCGGCAGCAGCGACTTGCGCCGCCCGACGACGGCGGCCACCGCGCCCGGGTCGAGGTGCAGCCGCCCCCGTGGCGAGGTGGCGTGCGCCAGCCAGAACAGTCGGGCCGCGGGGCGCTGCCGCTGCGGGTGGAACAGCGTGCCGACCGGCTCGCCGGCCAGCGCCGGGGCGGCCAGGTCGGCGGCGGTGAGCACCACCGGGATGCCGAAGCCGGTGGCGATCCGGGCGGCCTCGACCTTGGTCACCATGCCGCCGGTGCCGACCCCGGATCGCCCGGCCCCGCCGATGGTGATCCCGGCGAGGTCCTTCTCGTCGCGGACCTCGGTGATCCGGGTGGCGTGCGGTCGGGTCGGATCGCCGGTCCAGAGCGCGTCCACGTCGGAGAGGAGCACGAGCAGGTCGGCGTGCACGAGCGCGGCCACCAGTGCGGCCAGCCGGTCGTTGTCGCCGAACCGGATCTCCTCGGTGGCCACCGTGTCGTTCTCGTTGACGATCGGCACCGCGTGCAGGTCGAGCAGCTTGCGCAGGGTGCGGTACGCGTTGCGGTAGTGCGCCCGCCGGGTCACGTCGTCGACCGTGAGCAGCACCTGCCCGACGGTCAGCCCGTGCCGGGCGAAGGCCGCCGCGTACCGGCCGATCAGCAGGCCCTGCCCGACGCTGGCGGCGGCCTGCTGGGTGGCCAGGTCGCGCGGGCGTCGGGTCAGCCCGAGCGGGGCGAGGCCGGCGGCGATCGCGCCCGAGGAGACGAGCACGACCTCGCGCCCCTCGGTGGCGAGCCGGCCGAGGGTGTCGACGAGCGCGTCGACCCGCTCGTCGGCCAGCCCGCCGGTGGCGGTGGTCAACGAGGAGGATCCGATCTTGACGACGACCCGTCGGGCTGCCGTGACTGCGTCGCGCACCCGCCCATTCTGCGTGGTCGGCGCGGCGTGGCCCGGTTGCGTTCCCATATCGTGGCCGACTGTGACACCTGACGAGTACGTCGAGGCGGTCCTCGATCTGGTCGAGCGGATCCCGGAGGGCCGGGTCATGTCGTACGGCGGGGTGGCCGACGCCCTCGCCGAGCGTTCCGGCCGCGCCTCGGCCCGGCTGGTCGGCAACATCATGGCCCGCCACGGCGGCTCCGTGCCCTGGCACCGCGTGGTCAGCTCCGCCGGGCGGCTGCCGCCGGGGCACGAGCGGGAGGCGCGGGCCCGGCTGCGCGCCGAGGGGGTGCCGCTGCGCGGTGAGGGGGTGGACATCCGGGTGGCGGGCTGGTCGCCGGAGGAGGGGATGTGACCCGCGCCATAACGTGAGTAACATTCGGCCCCATGACCCCGCCGCCGGGTGACGCCGGCTCACCAGCCGCCGGCCCGCTGCCCCGGCCGGTGCACGCCGGATACGCGCTCGGCTCCCTGGCCACCGGCGCGTTCGGCACGGTGCCCGGGCTGCTCCTGCTGCCGTACCTGACCGACACGCTCGGGGTGGCCGCCGGGGTGGCAGCCCTGCTGGTGCTGCTGCCCAAGGCATGGGACGTGCTGGTCAACCCGGTCGCCGGGCGGATCTCCGACCGCACCCGGTCACGCTGGGGTGCCCGCCGGCCGTACCTGCTCATCGCCGGCCTCGCGCTCGCCGTGCTCTTCGCGGCCATCTTCGCCGCGCCGTTCGACCGTGGTCCGGCCGCCGCGGCGTACGTGGCGTTCGCCTTCCTGGCCACCGCCACCGCGTTCGCCTTCTTCCAGGTGCCGTACGTGGCGATGCCGGCGGAGCTGACCGACGACTACACCGAACGCACCCGGTTGATGACCTGGCGGATCGCCGTGCTGGCGCTGGCCATCCTGGTCTCCGGCGCGGTCGCCCCGCTGGTCGTGACGGCCGGCGGTGACGGTGTGCCCGGGCACCGGTGGATGGGGCTGTTCGTGGCGGTGCTGATCGCCCTCGGCGCCGTCGGCGCGTTCCTCGGCACCCGGTCCGCGCCGACCGGAACGGTGGGCGGCAGTGAACCGTCACTGCGCGCCCAGCTCGCCGTCGCCGGCGGCAACCGGCCGTTCCGCGCGCTGCTGATCTGCTTCGTGGTGCAGTCCGCCGGGGTGGCCACCATCCTGGCCGGGGTCAACTACTTCGCCGGGCAGATCCTGCGCGACGAGCAGAGCGGGCCGACGCTGCTCTTCGTGTGCTTCGTCGGGCCGGCGCTGCTGGTGATGCCGATCTGGTCCCGGGTCGGCGCCCGTGTGGGCAAGCGGGCCGCCCTGGTCGCCGCCGCGCTGATCCTCGCCGCCGGGGCGCTCGCCCTGGTCGCCGCGCCGGTGCTGCCGCCGGTCGCGGTCTACCTGCTGGTCGCGCTGATCGGCGTCGGGTACGCCGGGCAGCAGGTGTTCGCGCTGGCCATGTTGCCGGACTGCATCGCGTACGACACGGCGCGCACCGGCCGGCGGCAGGCGGGCGTGTTCACCGGCCTCTGGACCGCCGGGGAGACCTTCGGCCTGGCCCTCGGCCCGGGCATCTACGGTCTGGTGCTCCAGCTCTCCGGCTACGTCTCCTCCGACACCGGCACGGCGGCCACGCAGTCCGACCTGGCCCGTCTCGGCGTCCTGCTCGGCTTCACGGTCCTGCCCGCCCTCCTGATAGGCCCCCCGGTCCTCCTCCTCCGCCGTTACACCCTCACCCCGGCCGTCCTCGCCGCGGCAACGCACCATCACCGCGCCGATCAAGGAGTCGTGGTGGGGGACGAAAGCCGCTGACCATCACAAGAAGGGCACCACGAGTCCATGATCGACGAGAACTGGGTGGGGGCCGGGGCGCTCTCGGCCGACGGGGTGGCCGCGGATGACGTTCTTGCCGAGGTCCGTGCGCTGCGGGCGGGTGATCGGCCCACGCACGGGGGGCGGTTGTTCGCGTACGTGTACGACCCGGCGGTCGCGGGCCTTGACGAGCTGGCGGCCGCCGCGTACCGCGAGAGCGCGCACGTCAACGGGCTGGACCCGACCGCGTTCCCGTCCCTGCTGGCCATGGAGAACGCGCTGGTCGCCGCGGCCGGCCGGGTGCTCGGCGGCGGGCCGGGCACGACCGCCCCGGACGTCGTCGGCAGTGTCACCAGCGGCGGCACCGAGTCGCTGATCCTCGCGGTCAAGGCGGCCCGGGACGCCCACCCGGAGCAGGTGGCACCGCGGATAGTGGTGCCGGCGAGCGCGCACGCGGCGTTCGCCAAGGCGGCGCACTACCTGCGGGTGACGCTCGACGTGGTGCCGGTCTCCCCGGACACGCTGCGCCCCGACCCGGCCGCGATGGCCGCGGCGATCCGCCCGGAGACGGTGCTGGTGGCGTGCTCCGCGCCGTCGTACGCGCACGGGGTGGTGGACCCGGTCGTGGAGATCGCCGCCGCGGCCGCCCGCGCCGGGGTGCGCTGCCACGTGGACGCCTGCTTCGGCGGCTGGACGCTGCCGTACCTGCGCCGCCTCGGTGAGCCGGTGCCGCCGTTCGACTTCGCGGTACCTGGGGTCACCTCCATCTCGGTGGACCTGCACAAGTACGCGTACGCGCCGAAGGGGGTGTCGGTGCTGCTGCACCGGGACGCCGCGATGCGCGCCCCGCAGTACTTCGCGTACGCGGACTGGCCCGGCTACACGATGATCAACCCGGTGATCGCGTCCACCCGCTCGGGCGGGCCGATCGCCGCCGCGTACGCGACCCTGCGGCACCTCGGCGACGCCGGCTACCTGGCGCTGGCCGAGCGCACCCGGGACGCTGTCGCCGGACTGGCCGCCGCCGTGCGCGGGGTCGACGGGCTGCGGCTGATGGCCGAGCCGGAGTCCACCGTGGTCTGCTTCACCGCCACCGAGGGCGGCCCGGACCTGTTCGTACTGGTCGACGAGCTGACCGCCCGGTGTTGGCACACCCAGCCCCAGCTGTCGTACGCCGGTCTGCCGGCCAGCGTGCATCTCACGGTGACCGCCGCGGTCGCGCCCCGGGTCGCCGAGTTCGGGCCGGATCTGGCCGACGCGGTGGCTGCGGCCCGGGCGGCCGGCCCGGTCCGGCTGCCCGCGGAGCTGGTCGCCCTGACCGGCGCCCTCACCCCGGACGCGTTGACCCCGGAGCTGGTGGCGGGCCTGGCCGCCGGACTGGGCCTGGGCGCCGAACCCGCCGTCGCTTCGGGCCCGGATGGCGGGTCGGCCGCCGCGCCGCTGCCGGAGCGGATGGCGCTGGTGAACACGCTGCTCGACGCCGCCCCGCCGGCGCTGCGGGAGCGACTGTTGGTGGAGTTCGTCGGCCTGCTGCAACGTCCAACCTGGTGACCGGTGGGGGTGGCCGGCCTCGCCGTCACCCCCACCGACGCTCACCGGTAGGCGATGGTGTCCTCGTTGTTCGCCATGACGGGGTCGATCATGTAGTGCCCGCCGGGTCCCTCCGCCGCGCCCCGCACCGTCGCCGTGCCCGCCGCCAGCTCGGTGTCCGGGGGCAGCCGCATACCGAGCTGCACCGTCAGTTCCCCGTTCGGCTCGATCGGGCCCAGCCGGCACGTCAGCGGTGGCCGGTACTTCCCGGCGTCCGGCCCGCAGTCGGCCCAGGCGGGACCGTCCGGCGCCAGGGACGCCGGTAGGTCCAGCGTGAGGGAGACCCGGTCGGCGCGCCGGTCCCCGAGGTTGCGGATCCGCACCTCGACCGCGCCGACCCGCGAGCCGTCGGTGGGGTCGTCGGCCAGGATGAGGTCCTTCGCGGTCGCCGCCAGGTCCGTGGAGTACGGGTTGGGGCCGAACGACGTCGGTCCCTCGACCTGTGCGAACCGCTCGCCCGTCCAGCGGTACCCGCGCCACTGCCGCTGCGACCATTCGCCCGGCCAGCCCCCGCCCGGGTGCAGGTCGGCCACCTCCACCCGGACGGTGCCGTCGGAGCGCCCGTCCAACGCGGTCAACCACTGCGGCTTGTCGCGGCTGGTGGCCACCACCCGGCCGATCGTGACGATCCTGCCCGCCTCGTCCCGGTCGAACGCGACGACCTGCTGCGGTCCACCGCTGCCGAACGAGCACAGCAGCATGGCCACGGTCTCCGTCGCACCGTCGCCGTCGACGTCGGCGTACTCGACCGCCTCGATGGCGTTCGTTCCCTCCTTGGCGGTGCTCGGGTCGCCGGCCAGGCGGACCTTGCTCACCGGGCAGTCGGGTGGCCCCGATCGCCAGGCCGGCAGGTCCACCCGTGCGGCGAGCAGTTGGGCGCGGCTGAGCCGCCCGTCCGGGGCCGTGGGCCGGGTTGGGCTGGCACTGGTCGCCGAGGGCGCGCCGGTGGGGCTCGGCGAGCTGCTGGGCGTGGGACTCGCGGTGACGCTGGGGGTGGGATCCACCGGCTCGGGGGGCGGACCGGAGCGGTCCAGGGCCGCGTACCCGACGGCCGGGCCGCCCAGCAGCGCCACCGCCGCCGCGGCGGCCGTGGCGAGGTGGCGACGCCGTCGCCGGCGTACGGTCCGCCGGACCGCCGCCGGCCCCGGCACCTCGATCTCGGCCAGCATCGTGCCGCGGTACCGGCTGAACTCCTCGGCGAGGTCGACGCTCTCCAGCTCAGACATTTTCCACCCCCTCGGTGGTGTCACGCAGATACCCGGCCAGCGTCGTCCGGCTCCGGTGCAGCCAGGACTTGACCGTGCCCTCGGCGACCCGCTCCTGGGCCGCGATCTCGGCCACCGTCAGGTCTGCGAGATAGTGCAGCACCACGGCCCGGCGCTGCCGGGGCGGCAGCTTCGCCAGCGCCGCGTCGACCGCCACCCGGTCCGGCGTGGGCCCGGCGACGTGTGTCTCCCGCTGTCGCAGCAGGTAGGCCTGCGCGGTGCGCAGCCGTCGCCACCGGTTGTGGCCGAGGTTCCAGGCGACCCTGCGCACCCAGGCCAGCGGGTCGTCGTAGGCGGCCACCCGGTCCCACCGCGCGAACGCCTTGCAGAAGGCCTCCTGGACCAGGTCCTGCGCCTGGCCGCGGTCCCCGGTGTAGGCGGCGAGCTGAACCACCAGGCCGCGATAGTGCGCGTGGTAGAAGTCGTCGAAGCTCAGCGCGGCCCGCTCGGGCTCGGCGTCGTGCAGTTGGTCCGGCGGCGGCTCACCCGCCCGAACGTCTCTCGTCACACTCACTCGCTCTCCCCCGTGGCGGACGCGGCATCGGGCACCCCCCCGACAGAGGTGACACACCGCGACGCCGGGGAAGGTTGCGACCGCCGGAAAGCTGACTGTGCCACGGCTCGCATCGATCTTGGCGGATCAAGGCGGGTGCGGATGCGCGTTGCGAGGCCCGGTCCGGGCCGGCGGCCACCGGGGCGGCGTCGGTCGCTGTGGTTGACTGTCCGGTGGGGGACAGGAAGGGGACGCTCGTGCAGCTGCCGGCAGTGCTCGGCGAGCCGATCCGGTTCGTGCTGAACTGGGGCCGCCGCTACTCGCTCTGGGTCTTCAACTTCGGCCTGGCCTGCTGCGCGATCGAGTTCATCGCCACCAGCATGGGTCGGCACGACTTCATCCGGCTCGGCGTGATCCCGTTCGCCCACGGCCCCCGGCAGGCCGATCTGATGGTGGTCTCCGGCACGGTGACCGACAAGATGGCCCCGGCGATCAAGCGGCTCTACGACCAGATGCCGGAGCCGAAGTACGTCATCTCCTTCGGCGCGTGCTCCAACTGCGGCGGCCCCTACTGGGACTCGTACTCGGTGACCAAGGGCGTCGACCAGCTCATCCCGGTCGACGTCTACGTGCCCGGCTGCCCGCCCCGGCCGGAGGCGCTGCTGCACGGCATCCTGCGCCTCCAGGAGAAGATCGCCGCCGAGCAGTCCGGCCCCGGTGGGGTCTCCCGGCCGGATCTGCTCGCCGCGCCGGTGGACGCCGGGCCCCGCGACGGCACCGCCCCGCGCTCGGTCGACTCGCTCACCGCCCCGCCGGTACGCCCACCCGCCGCCGGCTGACGCGACACCCGGATCGTCCCGTCGGCCCCGACGGACCATTCGGTCGTCCGACGCCCCGGGTGGTCCGGGCGAGCTAGCCTGCGCACCATGAGCAGCTCCGTTGACCAGCGGTCAGCCCACATCGTCGACGTGCTGACCGAGGAGTTCGGCGCGTCCATGGCGATCGACCCGGCCGCCTTCCGCCGTAAGTTCCGCAAGATGGCCGCCTCACCGTTCGCCTTCTACCGGGGCAGCGCCGCCCTGTTCTACGCGGACCAGCTCGGCGACTTCACCGACGACCGGTTCCTGGACGAGCGGACCGGCCGGGTGTGGATCCACGGCGACCTGCACGCCGAGAACTTCGGCACGTACATGAACGCGTCCGGGCAGCTGGTGTTCAACGTCAACGACTTCGACGAGGCGTACGTCGGGCCGTTCACCTGGGACCTGCGGCGCTTCGCGGCCAGCGTGGCCCTGCTCGGCTACAGCAAGGCGCTCTCCGACACGGTGATCGGCGAGCTGGTGGCCGGCTTCGCCCGGTCGTACCTGACCGAGCTGCGGGCGATCGCCGCCGGCGGGGACGACGCCATCGGCTCGATCACCCTGGACAACGCCGACGGGGTGCTGCGTCGCGTGCTCCAGCAGGCTCGGCTCAACACCCGGGTCGACCTGCTGGCCGAGCAGACCACCGTCGACAACTACGAGCGGCGCTTCTCCCTCGGGGACGGCGTCTTCGAGGTCGACGGGGACACCCGCGACAAGGTTCTGGCCGCCTTCGAGGAGTACCTGGGCACGCTGCCCGCCGCCTCGGCCCGGCTGCGCCCGGTGGCGGCGAGGATCAAGGACGTGGTGCTGCGCAAGGGGGTGGGCATCGGCTCGGCCGGGCTGCCGTCGTACAACCTGCTGCTGGAGGGCCACACCCAGGCGTTGGAGAACGACGTCGTCATCTACATGAAGCAGGCGCAGGTGCCGGCGGTGGCCCGGTACGTCTCCGACGAGTCGGTCCGCGGCTACTTCCAGCACCAGGGGCACCGGACCGCCGAGTCGCAGCGGGCGTTGCAGGCGCACGCGGACCCGTGGCTCGGCTTCACCGAGCTGGGCGGGGCCGGTCAGCTGGTCGCCGAGGTCTCCCCGTACGCCGCAGACCTGGACTGGTCGGACGTCAACGAGCCGGAGGAGCTGACCGGGGTGCTCGCCGACCTGGGCCGGGCGGTGGCGCGGATGCACTCGGTCGCCGACGACGAGTCCAGCCACGACCTGGTGGACTACTCCACCGAGGAGGCGATCGTGGCCGCGGTGGAGCGGGACGAGCCGGGCTTCGTCACCCACCTGGTGGAGTTCGCGCACGCGTACGGGGTGCGCGCCCGGCAGGACCACCAGCTCTTCGTGGACCTGTTCCGCAACGGCCGGCTGCCCGGCATCTGAGCGGTCGGCCCGCCGCTCAGGAGCCGAACTCCAGCACCACCTTGATGTCGCCCTGCTCGGGGGCGTACGCCTCGGCGTACCGCTCGACCGGCAGGCGCCGGGTGAGCAGCGACTCCAGCCAGGACTGGTCGGCGCGACTGAGCGCCTGGGCGGCCATGTTCCAGTGCCGCCGGTTGGCGTTCACCGAGCCGAAGACCACGTTGTTCTCCAGCACCAGCGCCCGGTTGAGCGCGCCGGCGTCGAAGTCGATGCTCCGGCCGCCGCTGGACACCCCGGCCAGGCACACGATCCCGGTCGGGGCCGCCTTGCACATCACGTCGATGACCACCGTCGGGGCGCCGGTGCACTCGACCACCACGTCCGGATCGAAGGGCAGGTCGTTGACCGGCACCGTGTGGTACGAGGCGCCGAGCGCGGCGACCAGGTCCGGCTTCGGCCCCGAGGTCGCCCGGTCCAGCACGTGTACGGTGAGCCCGCGTTGGGTGGCGAGCAGCGCCGCCAGGAGCCCGATCGGCCCCGCACCGGTCACCAGGACGGTCTGCGGCTGCCACTCGGCCCGGTGGCCGATCCGCTCGATGTGGTCCCACGCCTTGGCCACCACGCTGGTCGGCTCGAGCAGCATGCCGACCCGGCCCAGCGCCGGGTCGAGCTTGACCGCGAACTGGGGCTCGATCCGCCACCGATCGCGGGCGAACCCGGGCAGCGCCTTGATGCCGTGCTCGGTGTACTGCCCGTTGCGGCACATGTCCCACTCGCCGACGGCGCAGTTGGGGCAGGGCACCGGGTCGGGGTGCCGGACGATCCCGGCCACCAGGTCGCCGGGTTGCAGGGTGCCGGTCGGGTCTTCCAGCACCCGGCCCAGCGACTCGTGCCCGATGATCAGGCGGTCCTGACCGGGCGGCGCCTCGCCGTACTCGCCAGCGATGATTTCGTGGTCGGTGCCGCAGATTCCCACCGCCAGCGCCTCGACCAGGATGGCACCCTCCTCGGGCGCCGGCTCGGGCTGATCCTCGACGAGGCTCAGCGAGTTGGCGACTCCGGGTTTCACAGTCACAGCGCGCACGTCCTCATCTTTCCCCGCCCGGCACCGGGCCGCCCCGCAAAGCCGGCAGATCGTCGGCGCCGGGACTCCACCTCGGCGCGAACGGGGACTTCCACACAGGCCCTAGGATCAGCGGCATGACTCCCGAAGAGGTCGGCGCTCGGCTGGTCGCGCTGCTCGCGCCGGTCGAGGCGACCCCGTCGGTCTCCGGCGGGCAGCGGTACGCCCGGGCCACCGTCGACGTGCCGCCGGCGAGCTGGCGGGACGCGCTCCGCGCCGCCCGCGACGACGCCGAGCTGGCCTGCGACTTCTTCGACTGGCTCTCCGCCGTGGACGAGCTGGCCGAGGGCTTTGACGTGGTGGCGCACCTCTGGTCGACGCGGCTGCGGCACGGTGTGCTGCTGCGTACCCGGGTGCCCCGCGGCGCGGCCACGGTGGCGTCGGTGGTCGACGTCTACCCGGGTGCCGCCTGGCACGAGCGGGAGACGTACGAGATGTTCGGCATCGGCTTCGAGGGGCACGGGGAGCTGCGTCCGCTGCTGCTGCCGCCGGAGTTCGAGGGCCATCCGCTGCGCAAGGAGTTCGTGCTCGCCTCCCGGGTGGCCAAGCCGTGGCCGGGCGCGAAGGAACCGGGCGAGTCGGAGGCGGGCGGTGGCCGCCGGCCGATCCGCCCGCCGGGCGTGCCCGCCCCGGGCGAGTGGGGCACCACGCCCACCCCGGCCGGAGCGGGCGGGGCGGGCGTGGG
>NZ_RCVI01000246.1:0-18327 GCF_003667455.1 Micromonospora sp. CV4
ATCCTTTCCCCGCCCACCCCCGCTCCACCCTGTTGATCAAGAGGTTTGCGTCATGAGACAACGTCCCGATGACGCAAACCTCTTGATCACCGCGCTTCAGGCGGAGGTCAGGCCGGGGTTACGGTCAGGGTGTTTGTGGGGGTTGTGAGGTCGACCTTGACGGTGTCGCCGTCGCGGATCGTGCCCGAGAGCAGGGCCTTGGCGAGCTGGTCGCCGATCGCGGTCTGAACCAGGCGACGTAGCGGGCGGGCACCGTAGATCGGGTCGTAGCCGTGCTCGGCGAGCCAGCCCCGGGCCGCGTCGGTGATCTCCAGACCGAGCCGGCGGTCGGCGAGACGCTTACGCATCCGGTCGAGCTGGATGTCCACGATCGAGCGCAGATCGTCCCCGCGCAGCGAGGCGAAGACCACGATGTCGTCCAGCCGGTTGAGGAACTCCGGCTTGAAGTGCGACCGGACCACGGCCAGGACACCTTCCCGACGCTGCTCCTCGGCCAACGTCAGGTCGCTGATCATCGACGACCCGAGGTTGGAGGTGAGGATCAGGATCGCGTTGCGGAAGTCCACCGTGCGGCCCTGACCGTCGGTGAGCCGGCCGTCGTCGAGCACCTGGAGCAGCACGTCGAAGACGTCCGGGTGGGCCTTCTCCACCTCGTCCAGCAGGATCACCGAGTACGGCCGGCGGCGCACCGCCTCGGTGAGCTGGCCGCCCTCCTCGTAACCCACGTAGCCGGGCGGGGCACCGACCAGGCGGGCCACCGAGTGCTTCTCGCCGTACTCGCTCATGTCGATGCGGACCATCGCCCGCTCGTCGTCGAAGAGGAACTCGGCGAGCGCCTTGGCCAGCTCGGTCTTGCCGACACCGGTCGGGCCGAGGAAGAGGAAGCTCCCGGTCGGGCGGTCCGGATCGGCGACGCCGGCCCGGGCGCGGCGTACCGCGTCGGCGACGGCTCCCACCGCCTCGGCCTGACCGACCACCCGGCCGCCCAGCGACTCCTCCATCCGGAGCAGCTTGGCGGTCTCTCCCTCCAGCAGCCGGCCGGCCGGGATGCCGGTCCAGGAGGCGACCACCGCGGCGATGTCGTCCGCGCCGACCTCCTCCTTGAGCATCGCGCCGTCGGCCTGGAGCTGGGCGAGCTCCTCCTCGGCCTGCTTCAGCTCGACCTTGAGGGCGGGAATCCGGCCGTAGCGCAGCTCGGCGGCGCGCTCCAGTTCCCCGTCGCGCTCGGCCCGCTCGGCCTCGCCGCCCAGGCGCTCCAGCTCCTCCTTGGCGGTGGAGAGCTTGGTGATGTGGCTCTTCTCCGTCTGCCAGCGCTCGGAGAGCACGGTCAGCTGCTCGCGCTTGTCGGCCAGCTCCTTGCGCAGCCGCTCCAGCCGCTCGGCGGAGGCGGCGTCCGGCTCCTTGGCCAACGCCATCTCCTCGATCTCCAGCCGGCGTACCGCCCGCTCGATCTCGTCCACCTCGACCGGCCGGGAGTCGATCTCCATCCGGAGCCGGGACGCGGACTCGTCGACCAGGTCGATCGCCTTGTCCGGCAGGAACCGTTCGGTGATGTAGCGGTCCGACAGCGCCGCGGCGGCGACCAGCGCGGCGTCGGTGATCCGCACGCCGTGGTGCACCTCGTAGCGCTCCTTGAGCCCGCGCAGGATGCCGATGGTGTCCTCGATGGTGGGCTCGCCGACGAGCACCGGCTGGAAGCGGCGCTCCAGCGCCGGGTCCTTCTCGATGTGCTCGCGGTACTCGTCCAGCGTCGTGGCGCCGACCATCCGCAGCTCACCGCGGGCGAGCATCGGCTTGAGCATGTTGCCGGCGTCCATCGAGCCCTCGCCCTTGCCGGCGCCGACCACGGTGTGCAGCTCGTCGAGGAACGTGATGACCTGCCCGTTGGAGTTCTTGATCTCCTCCAGCACGGACTTGAGCCGCTCCTCGAACTGGCCGCGGTACTGAGCGCCGGCGACCATCGCGCCGAGGTCCAGCGAGACCAGCTTCTTGTCGCGGAGCGACTCGGGCACGTCACCGGCCACGATCCGCTGGGCGAGGCCCTCGACGATGGCGGTCTTTCCGACGCCGGGCTCGCCGATCAGCACCGGGTTGTTCTTGGTACGCCGGGACAGCACCTGGATCACCCGGCGGATCTCCGAGTCCCGGCCGATCACCGGGTCGATCTTGCCGTCGCGGGCGCTGGCGGTCAGGTCGACGCCGTACTTGGCCAGGGCCTGGTAGGTCTGCTCCGGGTCGGCGGTGGTGACCCGCCGGTCCCCACCCCGGACGCTCGGGAAGGCGGCGACCAGGGACTCCTCGGTGGCGCCGACCGACGTCAACGCGCTGGACACCGAGCCGCCCACCCGGGCCAGGCCGGCGAGCAGGTGCTCGGTGGAGGTGTACTCGTCGCCCAGCGGCCGGGCGATCTGCTCCGCGGCGCCGATGGCGTTGACCAACTCACGGGCCAGCGTGGGCTCGGCGATGCTGGAGCCCCGCGCCGCCGGCAGTGCGTCGACCGCGCGCTGGGCGACCCGGCGCAGCTCGGCGGGATCGGCCCCGACGGCGCGCAGCAGGCCGGCGGCGGTCGAGCCGTCGGTGTCCAGCAGTGACAGCAGCAGGTGCCAGGGCTCCACGGTGGCGTGGCCGCGCTGGTTCGCCAGCGCGACGGCACCGGTGATGGTCTCGCGGCTCTTGGTGGTGAGGCGTTCGGTGTTCATGGGCTCCCCCGGATCGGCGTTGTCCACTGGGTTAGACACAACCAGAGTTGAGCGTATTCCACTCAACCCTAGCGTTGTGACGCCCATCACTCTCGCCGACGCCACCGCCAGTCGAACTCGCCGGCCGCCGGGGGCGGGCCGGGTAGCGGGTCGGTGTCCGGCGCCGCCGACAGCCCGGCCAGCAGCACCGCCAGCTGCCGCCGGCGCAGCTGCCCGGTCCGCTCCGAATCGGGTACGCGCACCGCGGCGCACGCCTCCAGCAGCAGCCCCAGGTCCTGTACGACCACGTCGGGGCGCAGCCGCCCACTGGCACGGGCCCGCTCGAAGAGGGCGGTGGCCAGCTCGTTGGCGCGTATGGCGTCCCGGCCCATCTCCTCGGTCGGGGTGAAGGTGCCGGCCAGGTGGACGGTGAGCGAGTGCACGTCGGCGTCGACCACCCGAGCCAGGAACCCGGCGAACGCGGCCCAGTCGTCCGACTCCGCCAGGGCGGTCTCGGCCTCGGCGATGTACCGGCGCAGCCCGTCGTGGCAGAGCTGGCGCAGCAGGTCCTCCTTGCCCGCGTACCGCCGGTAGAGCGCACTGATGCCGACGCCGGCGCGTTCGGCGACGGCGGCGATCGGCGCCTTCGGGTCGTCGAGGAAGACGCCGCGGGCGGCTTCGAGGATCACCTCGTCGTTGCGGGCGGCCTGCGCACGGCGGCCGGCCAGCGGGGTTTCCGTCTTTCCGGGGGACGTTGCCATGCACCCAGCCTAACAGTGGAACGGATCGTTCCGGTCTGCTACTGTGGAAGCAGAACGAAACATTCCGTTCCGAAGGAGTTCCGAGATGACCGGCACCGCGATCCGTCCGTTCCGCGTCGAGATCCCGCAGACCGCCCTCGACGACCTGGCTGCCCGGCTGGGCCGCACGATCTGGCCCGCCGAGCTGCCCGGAGCCGGCGACGCCTACGGGATGAGCACCGATCGGGTCCGCGCCCTCGCCGACCGCTGGCGGGACGGGTTCGACTGGCGAGCCGTCGAGGCCCGGCTGAACGCGTACCCCCAGTTCGTCACCGAGATCGACGGCGAGCAGATCCACTTCCTGCACGTCCGGTCGACCCGACCCGACGCCACCCCACTGGTGCTCACCCACGGTTGGCCCGGCTCGGTGCTGGAATACCTGGACGTGATCGCCCCGCTCACCGAACCGACCGCACCGGACGCGCCGGCCTTCCACCTGGTCATCCCGTCGCTGCCCGGCTTCGGGTTCAGCGGCCCGACCCGCAGCACCGGCTGGAACCGGTACCGCACCGCCCGCGCCTGGGCCGAGCTGATGAGCCGACTGGGGTACGACCGCTACGGCGCGATCGGCAACGACGCCGGCTCGATGGTCGCGCCGGAGTTGGGGCGGCTCGACGCGGCGCACGTGCTCGGCGTGCACGTCACCCAGCTCTTCTCGTTCCCGTCGGGCGACCCGGCCGAGTTCGCCGGGCTCTCCGAGGCGGACCAGGCGGGGCTCAAGCACCTCCAGTGGTTCTACGAGAACAAGTTCTCGTTCAACCAGGTGCACAGTCAGCAGCCGCAGACCCTGGCATTCGGGCTGGCCGACTCGCCGGTCGGACTGCTGGCCTGGAACGCCCAACTCTTCGACGAGAGCCTGGACGCCGACTTCATCCTGGCCAACGTGGCGCTCTACTGGTTCACCGGCACGGCCGCCTCGGCGATCCGCTTCTACTGGGAGGACGCGCACGCCGGCGACGCGCCGACCGAACCGACCACCGCGCCGACCGCGCTGGCCATGTTCCCCGGCGACTTCCAGTCGATCCGCCGCTTCGCCGACCGGGACCACGCGAACATCGTCCGATGGACGGCGTACGGCACGGACGTCGAAGGCCGCGGCGACGTCGGCGGCCACTACGCCGCCCACCAGGCCACCGACGTGCTGGTCGCCGACATCCGCGAGTTCTTCGCCAGCCTTCGCTGATCACAGCGTGCGCGCCGGCGCCCACCCCGCTCTGCCGGGGTGGGCGTCAGCGCATCCGAGGGATAGATCCACTCCGTTTCCCCGATATCGGGGTGTCCGGACTGCTGGGATACCGCGACATCGGGGAAACCGAGTCGATCATCAAGGAGGAACCAAATCGGCGCGCAGCACGCAGGTCCCTGGAGGGGCCGAATTCGACCAAGATCTGGTCCGGTCCGGTAAGCGGTAGCCTTGGCGGGTGCGAGTACGAGTCGAGCAGATTGCCTTACCCGGGATCGGCGTACGCCACGATCTGGTGACGGAGTCCGGGCGCCGCCTCGGCGTGGTCTCCCACCGCAACGGCCGCCGGGATCTTGTCCTGTACGACCCCGACGATCCCGACTCCTGCCAGGCGGACATCCCGCTGACCGACGACGAGGCGGAGGCGCTCGCCGACATCCTCGGCGCGTCGCTGATGCTCGGCCAGCTCTCCGGGCTGCGCGAGCAGGCCGCCGGTCTGCTCACCGAGCAGATCGCCATCACGGCGGGGTCGCGGTACGTCAACCGGAAGCTCGGTGACACCAAGGCGCGTACCCGCACCAGCGCCTCCATCGTGGCGGTGCTGCGCGACGGCGAGGTGATCGTCTCGCCGCTTCCCACCTTCCGCTTCGCGGCCGGCGACGTGGTGGTCGTCGTCGGGACCCGCAAGGGTCTCGACGGTGTGTCCGCCATCCTCGCCGACAGTGACCCGGACGGCTGAGGCGGATGCACGAATCCACCACACTGCTCGTCGAGGTCGGCGCGCTGCTGCTGTTGCTCGGTGTCCTCGGTCGGCTCAGCCGCCGGGTCGGCCTCTCGCCCATTCCCCTCTACCTGCTCGCCGGGCTCGCGTTCGGGCACGGTGGGCTGCTCCCGCTCGCCGCCAGCGAGGAGTTCTTCGCGGTCGGCGCCGAGATCGGCGTGATCCTGCTGCTGGTGATGCTCGGCCTGGAGTACTCGGCCAACGAACTGGTCGGCAACCTCCGGTCGGCGGCCCCGGCCGGGCTGATCGACGGCGTTCTCAACGCGCTGCCCGGCGCGATCTTCGCCCTGCTGCTCGGCTGGGACTGGGTGGCCGCCCTGGTGCTCGGCGGCATCACGTGGGTCTCGTCCTCCGGAGTGATCGCCAAGGTCCTCGGCGACCTGGGCCGACTCGGTAACCGCGAGACCCCGGTGATCCTCTCGGTCCTGGTGATCGAGGACCTGGCGATGGCGCTCTACCTGCCGCTGGTCACCGCGGTGCTGGCCGGCACCGGCCTGCTCGGCGGCGGCATCGCGCTCACCGTGGCGGTGGGTACGGTGCTGCTCGTGCTGGTGCTCGCCATCCGGTACGGCCATTTGATCTCGTCCGCTCTGTCGGCGAAGGATCCGGAGGCGCTGCTGCTCGGCGTACTCGGGCTGACCCTGTTCATCGCCGGTCTCGCGGCGAAGCTCCAGGTGTCGGCGGCGGTCGGGGCGTTCCTGGTGGGCATCGCGCTCTCCGGGCCGGTGGCGCACCACGCCACCGAGTTGCTCTCCCCGCTGCGGGACCTGTTCGCCGCGGTGTTCTTCGTCTTCTTCGGGCTGGTCACCGACCCACGGGACATCCCCCCGGTGCTACTGCCGGCGCTCGCGCTGGCCGTGATCACCATGGCGACGAAGACGCTCACCGGCTACCTCGCGGCCCGCCGCGTCGGCATCGCCGAACCCGGTCGATGGCGGGCCGGCCTGGCACTCGTACCCCGAGGTGAGTTCTCCATCGTCATCGCCGGGCTCGCGGTGGCCGCCGGCAGCGTCGAGCCGCGGTTGGCCGCGCTGGCCACGGCGTACGTCCTGATCACCGTGGTGACCGGGCCGATGCTGGCCCGGCTGCCCGACTTCCCGTGGTTCAAGCGGTGGCTGCGCAACCGCGCGGCGGCCGAGCGGCGGGAGCCGGTCCCGGTCCACGACTGACGCGCCGCCGCCGCTGCCGTGGCCCCTGATCGACACGGCAGCGGCGGTGGGTGGGCCCCGTGACCCGTCGGGTGGGCCCGGCCAGGCCAACGGTTGCTGAATTGCTCCCCACGGGGACTACCGCAGCACCCGACGGCGGGATACCGTTTCGCCGCAGCAGCCAGGGTCCGCGGGTGGCCAGTGCCGACGCGGGCGAAAGCGGAAGGTTGGCCGGTGAGCGTGCAGGAGTCGACGTTCCACGGCTTCGCCAACCCCGTCGATCCGACTCCGGCGGAGTTGCGAGCTTGGGCATACCAGCCCGATTCGGTGCCGTTGGCCTCCATGCCACCGGACTGGGACCTACTGGTCTCCGGTGACCGGCTCGTGCTGACGCTCTTCGAGTTGGCGATGGACCCGACCTGCCCGGCCCGCCGCTTCGCGCTGCACTGCCTGTACATCTACGCGGCCGACGGCATCCGGACGAACTTCCGCGCCCACCCGAAGCGCCGCTTCCGCAAGCTGGTCGAGCAGGCCGAGCGCGACGGCGACGAGCTGATGAAGATCTGGGCGCACAACGGCCGCGTACTGCTGGCCCGGCCGGATCTCTTCGTCTACCGGGACTGGTGCGAAGGCGGCCTGGTCCGCGAAAACCGCCGCCTCGGCTGACGCGTCTCTTCCGCAACAACGAACGGGCCGGGACCCCCGCCGCAGGACCACCGCGTCCCGGCCCGCACTCAGGACGAACTGCGGGCCGGGACCCCCGTCGCTGGGTTACCGCGTCCCGGCCCGCACTCAGGACGAACTGCGGGCCGGGACCCCCGCCGCTGGGTTACCGCGTCCCGGCCCGCACTCAGGACGACGTGCGGGCCGGGACCCCCCGTGGGTCCCGGCCCGCAGTTCGGTCCGGTCAGTCCTGCTTCCGCTGGGTTTCGGCCCGGGCCTGGTCGACGCCGTGGTCGACCTGGTCGGCGAACCGCCCTTCGACGATCCGGTCCCGGAAGCTTCCCTTGGTCACCTTGTCGAACTTCTCGCGGACGTTGTCGGCCAGGTCCTCCAACCGGTCCTCCGTCTGCTGGGCCATCTTCTTCGCCGGCTCCGCCATCGCTCCCCCTGCTATGCCGGTAGGTCCGAATTAAGCCGATAGAACCCGTATCGACAGGCTAACCGGAACGGCCCGGCCCGCGCCGGAAAATCCGGTGCGGGCCGGGCCGAATAAGAACGGGACCGGAAGAGCGGGTCAGCGGTCGGGCGTACGGCGGGGCCGCCAGACCACCAGCGCGGTGGAGGTGCGGTTGGTCGGCACGAGATCACGACCGGGGAAGCGGGCCAGGGACTCCAGCTCGGCCACCCGGCGGTACGCGGCGTCCAGCTCCGCCTCCAGCCGGGCGACCCGCTGCTGCGCCTGCTCCAGCAGCCGCTCCAGCCCGATGATCCGCTTGACTCCGGCCAGGTTGATCCCGTCGTCCTGACTGAGCCGTTGCACCTCACGCAGCAGCACCACGTCGCGGACGCTGTAACGACGCCCGCCGCCGGCCGCCCGGCCGGGCTGCACGAGCCCCAGCCGGTCGTACTGACGGAGGGTCTGCGGGTGCATCCCCGCCATTCGTGCCGCTACCGAGATCATCAGCACCTTGGCCTCGTAGGCAGGGTCACCCGAACCGAGGAACTCGCCCGACATCCCGCTCACCTCCGCGTCCATCCCACCGGACTAACTGACCCGACGCACCCGGGCGTCGAGATGTTCCCTGGCCGCCGGCGGACTCTGCTCGGCGAACGCCTCCAGCGCCGTCCGCGCCTCGTCCGACAACCGGGCCGGCACCACCACGTCCAGCGTGACCAGCAGGTCGCCGGCCTGCCCGTCGCGACGGACCACACCCTTGCCCCGGGCCCGCAGCACGCGTCCGCTCGGCGTACCGGGCGGGACCCGCAGGGTCACCGCGCCGTCGAGCGTCGGCACCCGCAGGTCCGTGCCGAACACGGCCTCCGCGAAGGTGACCGGCACCGTCAACGTCAGGTCGTCACCGGTACGACCGAACAGCTCGTCCGGCCGGACCTTGACGTGTACGAACAGGTCGCCGGCCGGGCCACCACGCTCACCCGGCTCGCCGCGACCGGCCAACCGGATCCGCTGCCCGTCGGCCACCCCGGCCGGGAAGCGCACGTTCAGCGTGCGGGTCTTGGTGACCCCACCGCTGCCGTGGCACTCCGGGCACTTCTCCTCGACCACCGTGCCGACGCCCTGGCAGGTGCGGCACGGCTCGGAGAAGCTGAACGACCCCTGGTTGCGGGTGGTCACCCCGGCGCCGTGGCAGGCCGGGCAGGTGCGCGGCTGGGTGCCCGGCTTGGCCCCGTTGCCGTGGCACGTGTCGCAGACACCCGGGGCGCGCAGCGTCAGCGGCAGGGTCACGCCCCGCACCGCGTCGCCGAAGTCCAGCGCCACCTCGGTCTCCACGTCCCGACCCCGGGCCGGACCGCGCGGCGCGGCCTGCCCGCCGGCCGAGCCGCCGGAGAAGATCGAGCTGAACAGGTCCTGGAAGCCGGCCCCGCCGAAGCGACGGTCGCCGCCAGCGCCGCCGCCGAACATGTCGGAGACGTCGAACGGCATGCCACCCGGCTGGCCGGCGCCCCGGGCGTTGCGCCGGAACGCGCCCGAGCCGAACAGCGAGCGCATCTCGTCGTACTCCCGGCGGCGGCCGGTGTCCGACAGCACGTTGTACGCCTCGGAGGCCGCCTTGAACCGCTCCTCGGCCTTCGGGTCGCCCGGGTTGTGGTCCGGGTGTGACTCCCGGGCCAACTTGCGGTACGCCTTCTTGATGTCATCCGCGGAGGCGGCCTTGTCCACGCCGAGCACGGCGTAGAAGTCCTTCTCGAGCCAGTCCTTCGAACTCACCGGTCCACCCCCTTCCGACCGTCGTGGCCCGGCCGTCCCGCCCACCGCATCACGGTGGGCGGGACCGGCCGGTCACCGTCTCGCACTATTCCGGATCCGCGACCGCTACCAGCGCGGGGCGCAGCAGCCGTTCACCGAGCTGGTAGCCGCGCCGCATGACCTGCACGCAGGTCGGCTCGCTGACCTCGGCCGAGGTCTGGTGCGCGACCGCCTCGTGCCGGGTCGGGTCGAACGGGTCGCCCTGCTCGCCGAACGCGTTGAGGCCGAACTTGCCCAGCGCGGTGATGAGCTGTTCCGCCACCGTGCCGAACGGCCCGACCAGGTCGCCGTGTTCCCGGGCCCGGTCCAGGTCGTCCAGGATCGGCAGCAGCGCGGCCAGCACCGAGCCGGTCGCCTGCTCCTGCACCAGGCTGCGGTCCCGGTCGACCCGCTTGCGGTAGTTGGCGTACTCCGCCGACACCCGCTGCAGGTCCCGCGTCCGCTCGTCCAGCTCGGCCCGGAGCGCCTCCAGCTCGGCACCGAGCGGCGTGCCGACGCCGGCACCGCCGTCGACCGGCTGCGCCGGGGCGTCCACGACCGGCGGACTGGACGGCGCCGGCCCGTCGACCGGGGTGGACTCGATCTCGATCTCGTCGACCACGACCTCGGCGTCCTCGACGAGGCCCTCGGCCGGTACGTCGCTCCCCGCGTCGGCAGCCGCGCCCTCGGGCTCCGTGGTGTCGCTGAGCTTGCGGTTGTTACGGATGACGACCCGCTCCCCGTCGCCGGTGGCCGGCTCGGTGGGCGCGGAGCCACCCGGCGCCGACCCGGTGTCGCCCGGGTCGGCGGCTCGTGGCTTCTGCGTCATGCGGCTACCTCATCCCCTTCGCAGTGGATACGTGTCGAGAACCGACGGTCACTTCTTGCCGTCCTCGTCCACGATCTCCGCGTCGACCACGTCGTCGGCGCCACCGGCGGCGCCGGCCTGCGGGCCGGTCGCCCCCGTCGCCCCGGTCGCACCCGGGCCGGCCTCGCCACCCGGCTGCTGGCCCTGCTCGGCCTGCTGCGAGTAGAGCAGCGAACCGGCCTGCTGGGACACCTGCGCCAGCCGCTCGTGCGCCGACTTGATCTTCTCGATGTCCTGGCCGCCGAGGGCGCCACGCAGCTCGCCGAGCGCCTCGTTGAGCTGCTCCCGGTTCTCGCTGGGCAGCTTGTCGCCGCTCTCGGCGAGGAACTTCTCGGTCTGCCACTGGAGCGCCTCGGCCACGTTGCGGGTCTCGGCGTCGTCGCGGCGGCGCTTGTCCTCCTCCGCGTGCTCCTCGGCGTCCCGGCGCATCCGCTCGATGTCGTCCTTCGGCAGCGAGGAGCCGCCGGTGATCGTCATCTTCTGTTCCTTGCCGGTGCCCAGGTCCTTGGCGTGCACGTTCACGATGCCGTTGGCGTCGATGTCGAACGCGACCTCGATCTGCGGCACGCCACGCGGCGCCGGCGGGAGGCCGGTCAGCTCGAAGGTGCCGAGCTTCTTGTTGTAGGCCGCGATCTCCCGCTCACCCTGGAACACCTGGATCAGCACCGACGGCTGGTTGTCGTCCGCCGTGGTGAAGACCTCGGAGCGCTTGGTCGGGATGGTGGTGTTGCGCTCGATCAGCTTGGTGAAGATGCCGCCCTTGGTCTCGATGCCCAGGCTCAGCGGGGTCACGTCGAGCAGCAGGACGTCCTTGACCTCACCCTTGAGCACACCGGCCTGGAGAGCGGCGCCGACGGCGACGACCTCGTCCGGGTTGACGCCCTTGTTCGGGTCGCGGCCGGTGAGCTGCTTGACCAGGTCGGTCACGGCGGGCATCCGGGTCGAACCGCCGACCAGGATCACGTGCTCGACGTCGGAGATCTTGATCCCGGCGTCCTTCACGGCCTGCTCGAACGGGCCCTTGCAGCGGTCCAGCAGGTCCTGCGTCATCCGCTGGAACTCGGCGCGGCTGAGCGTCACGTCCAGGTGCAGCGGGCCGGCGGAGCCAGCGGTGATGTACGGCAGGTTGATGTTGGTGGTGGTGGCGGCGGACAGCTCGATCTTGGCCTTCTCGGCGGCCTCACGGAGCCGCTGGAGGGCCATCTTGTCCTGGCTCAGGTCGATGCCGTGCTCGCCGCGGAACGTCTTGACCAGGTGGTCGATGATCCGCTGGTCCCAGTCGTCGCCGCCGAGGTGGTTGTCACCACTGGTCGACTTGACCTCGATGACGCCCTCGGCCAACTCCAGCAGCGACACGTCGAAGGTGCCGCCACCGAGGTCGAAGACCAGGACGGTCTGCTCCTTGGAGCCCTTGTCCAGCCCGTACGCCAGGGCGGCCGCGGTCGGCTCGTTCACGATCCGCAGCACGTTGAAGCCGGCGATCTCACCGGCCTCCTTGGTGGCCTGGCGCTGGCTGTCGTTGAAGTAGGCCGGGACGGTGATCACCGCGTCGGTGATCTGCTCGCCCAGGTACGCCTCGGCGTCCCGCTTGAGCTTCATGAGCGTCCGGGCCGAGATCTCCTGCGGGGTGTACTTCTTGCCGTCGATGTCGACGGACCAGTTCGTGCCGACCTCGCGCTTGACCGAGCGGATCGTCCGGTCCGGGTTCGTCACCGCCTGGCGCTTGGCGACCTCACCGACGAGCACCTCCCCGTTGCGGGCGAACGCGACGATCGACGGGGTCGTCCGCGAGCCCTCAGCGTTGGCGATGACGGTGGGCTCACCGCCCTCGAGAACGCTGACGCAGGAGTTCGTCGTGCCGAGGTCGATACCGACCGCACGTGCCATCTTCGCTTCCTCGCTTCGTAAGGTTGTGCAGGTGACGGGCACCGCCCGTGGACTGCTTGGCGGGCGCCGCCCGCAGCGGGCCCACCACAAGTTGAGTGAACTTGACTCAATAGTGCCACGCGTTTGCGGATCGTCAAGTTGGGTTGAGCCGACCCGACGCAACCCAGCCGTTATTACCGTCCGGTTGTCTTCCCTTGCATCGGTCGGGCACGCTTTAGCGGTGACGACGCACGGCGATCCCGCCACCCGTTCCGGCGCGCCCGCCGTCGCAGCCCGCACCGGCCCGCCGGACGCCGCGGAGGAGCCGCCCGCCACCACCGGGGACGACAGCCTCCCCGGCGCGCTGTCGGGTCTCCGGGCCGCGATCGGCGCGACCGGGTACCCCCTCGCTCTGCCCTCCGCCGGGCCGGCGCGGCACACCGCCACCGCCCTCACCGACCAGCTCGACGACTACCTGCTGCCCCGCCTCGCCCGACTCGACGCGCCACTGCTCGTGGTGGTCGGCGGCTCCACCGGCGCGGGCAAGTCGACCCTGGTCAACAGCCTGGTCAAGGCCCGGGTCAGCGCCGCCGGTGTGCTCCGGCCGACCACCCGCTCACCGGTGCTGGTCTGCAACCCCGCCGACGCGGCCTGGTTCCGGCAGGGTGAGCTGCTGCCCGGGCTCACCCGCACCACCGAGCCGAGCGAGGACCCGCGCGCCCTGCACCTGGTCACCGCCCCGGCTCTGCCCGCCGGGCTGGCCTTCCTCGACGCACCGGACATCGACTCCGTGGTCGACGCCAACCGGGCGCTCGCCGGCCAGTTGCTCGCCGCCGCGGACCTCTGGCTCTTCGTCACCACCGCCGCCCGGTACGCGGACGCGGTGCCGTGGGAGCTGCTGCGCAGCGCCCGGGCCCGGGGCGCGGTGATCGCCATGGTGCTGGACCGGGTGCCCGCCGAGGCCGCCGACGAGATCTCCGCGCACCTGGCCGAGATGCTCACCGCACAGGATCTCGGCCGGGCGCCGCTGTTCGTGCTGCCGGAGACCTGGGTCGACGGTCAGGGGCTGCTGCCCGAGGGTGTCACCGCACCCCTGGCCGACTGGTTCGCCCGCCTGGCCGGCGACGCCGACGCCCGGGCGGCCGTGGTCCGGCAGACCCTGGACGGGGCGCTGGCCGCACTGCACCCGGCCGTCGAGGAGCTGGCCGACGCCGCCGACGAGCAGGTCGCCGCCGCCGACAGCCTGGACGAGCGGGTCCGGGCCTCCTACCGGGGCGCCGAGCGAACCGTCGAGGAGGGCCTGCGCGACGGCCGCCTGCTCCGTGGTGAGGTGCTCGCCCGATGGCAGGAGTTCGTCGGCACCGGGGAGCTGTTCCGCACCCTGGAGGCGCGGATCGGGCGGCTGCGGGACCGGGTGGTGGCCGCCGTCACCGGTCGTCCGGCACCCGCCGCCGAGCTGCGCAACGCCATCGAGTCGCAACTGGTCACGCTGCTGCGCGGGGTCGCTTCCGAGGCCGCCGAGGCCGCGTACACGGCGTGGAAGGCGCACCCGGCGGGGGCCGGGCTGCTGGATCCGGGGCTCGCACACCCCAGCGACGACCTGCCCGAGCGCGCCGAGCGGATGGTCCGGGACTGGCAGCGCGGGGTGCTGGAGCTGGTCCGGGTCGAGGGGGGCGACAAGCGTTTCGTGGCCCGCACGGCCGCGTACGCGGTGAACGCCACCGGGCTCGCCGTGATGATCGCCGTGTTCGCCTCCACCGCGTTCATCCCGACCGGGCTGGAGGTGGCCACCGGGGCCGGCACCACGGTCGCGGCCCAGGCCGTACTCCAGGCGATCTTCGGCGACCAGGCGGTGCGTACCCTCGCCGCCAAGGCCCGCGCCGACCTGCTGGAGCGGGTGCGGACGCTGCTCGACGCGGAGGCCGACCGCTTCCTGGCCCGCACCGCCGACGCCCGCCCCGCCGCGGACGCCGGCGACGGGTTGCGCCGGGCCGCCGGCCGGGTCGAGCTGGCCCGGCACCGCAGCGGCCTGGCGACCGGCGGCGACACCCCGCCGGCCGCCGACGAGGAGGGCTCCCGGTGACCAACATCGCCGGCCGGGTACGCGAGGCGTTCCGGGGCGACCAGCGGATCGACCCCGACGCGCTGATCGCCCGCCTGGACGCGGTACGCCGGTTCCTGACCGCGGTGGACGGCCTGCTGCCGGACTCCGAGCTGGTGCCCGCGCACACCCTGGTCGAGCGGGCCGGCACCCGGCTCGCCCTGTCCCGCGACCACACCGTGGTCGCCCTCGCCGGCGCCACCGGCAGCGGCAAGTCCAGCCTGTTCAACGCGCTGGCCCGGCTGGAGCTCTCGCCGGTCGGAGTCCGCCGCCCGACGACCGGCGTCACGCACGCGTGCGTGTGGGGGGCCCTGGAGGGCGCCAACCGGCTGCTCGACTGGATCGGCGTGCTGCCCCGGCACCGCTTCGTCCGGGAGAGCGCGCTGGACGCGGACGACGAGACGGCGCTGCACGGGCTGATCCTGCTCGACCTGCCCGACTTCGACTCGGTGCAGCGGGCCCACCGACTGGAGGTGGACCGGCTGCTCGGCCTGGTCGACCAGGTGGTCTGGGTGGTCGACCCGCAGAAGTACGCCGACCGCGTCATCCACGACAGCTACCTGCGCGAGTTCCACCGCCACCGCGACGTCACCCTGGTCGTGCTCAACCAGGCCGATCGGCTGCCCCCGGCCGAGCTGCCCCGGGTCCTGGACGACCTGCGCCGGCTGCTCGACGCGGACGGGCTGACCGGCGTGCCGCTGCTGGCCACCACCGCCATCGACCCGGCCGGGATGGTCGGGCTGCGCACCGCGCTGGAACGGACGGTCGCCGAGCGACAGGCGGCGCTGCGGCGGCTCGCCGGCGATGTCGACACCGTGGTCGCCGCGCTGGACGACCTGGTCGGCTCCGCCCGGCCGGCGGGCGGACCGGACGATGCCGCCGTCGGCGGGTTGAACCGGGCGCTGGCCGGCGCGGCCGGAGTGCCGGCGGTGACCGAGGCGGTGCAGCAGGCGTACCGGCACCGGGCCGGCGCGGCCACCGGCTGGCCGGTGGTCCGGGGCTGGCGGCGGCTGCGACCCGACCCGCTGCGCCGCCTGCACCTGCCCGGCCCGGGCGGTGATCAGGTCGACCCGGCGGAGAGCCTGGTCTCGGCGACCTCGGTACCGGACCCGACGGCCGCCCAACGCTCGGCGCTCGGCCTGGCGATCCGCGCGGTCGCCGACCGGGCCGCCGCCGACCTGCCCGCGGCCTGGCCGGCCGCGGTCACCTCCGCCGCCCGGTCCCGCCTCGGCGACCTGCCGGACGCGCTGGACCGCGCGATCGCCGGCACCGACCTCGGCCTGGACCGTCGACCGATCTGGTGGCGGTTGGTCGGCGGTGTCCAGTGGTTGGTCACGCTGGCCGCCGTGGTCGGGCTGGGCTGGCTGGTGCTCGGCTACGCACTGCGGGCGCTCGGCCTGCCCGCACTGGACAACCCGATGGTCGGGGAGGTGCCACTGCCCACCGTGCTGCTGCTCGGCGGGCTGCTGGCCGGGCTGCTGGTGGCGGCGCTGACCCGACCGGTGGTGCGCTGGGCGGCCCGGCGGGCGCGGAGTCGCGCCGAACAGCGGCTGACGGCCAAGGTCGCCGGCGTGGGCGAGGAGTACGTGCTCGCCCCGGTGCGGATCGTGCTCGCCTCGTACGCGCAGGCGCGCGACGCGCTGCGGGATGCCGCCCGCCGCTGACGCGCCCCGCACGGCTCGCTACCACTCTGTGCACGGCCCGAGCGGCGTAGGGTCGGAGCATGGCCACGCCTCAGACCCCCTACGACGCGGTGCTGCACGCCGCACGCGACGTGACCAAGCTCGAGTCGGCGCTGGACGCCGAGATGCTCGGCAGCGCCCTCCTGGGCAGCGTCTACGCGATCGCGGAGACCGACCGCGACACCGCCGTACGGGAGTTCGTCACCGGGTTCCTCGCCGCCACCGCCCGCCGCCGGATCGCCGCGGCGACCACCATCCGGCAGGTCTTCGCCGCGCTCGTCCCCAACGCCGAGGGCACCGAACGGGTGCGCCCGGGCAGCCAGGCGCCGGCCTGGACCGGCCAGCTCGGCCGGGTGCACCTCACCGGCAGCTGGGCGTACGGCGACGTCTACGGCGACCAGACCTCCTACCTCGCCACCTTCGCCTACGACGATGCGGCCGGCGGCCCCGAGCACGCGCTGGTGGCCCTGGTCGACCACAACATCGGGATCACCAAGGACATCTTCGTCGGTGGGCCGGCGGAACGGATCCTGGACCAGGTCCGGCAGATGTGCGCCGACGACGAGCTGACCTGGTTCCGCACCGAGGACCCGGCCCAGCTGCGCGGCGAGGTGGCTCGCCACCTCGCCGTCACCGACGACCTGGGCGAGCTGCCCGGCGAGGGTTCACTCGCCACCGACCGGGCGCTGGTCGGCGCCCGGCTGGCCGTGCTGCCCACCGCAGCCGACCCCACCAGCCCGGCGGAGGTCGAGCCGCTCTCCGCCGCCGAGCGCACCGAGCTGGTCCGACGGTTCCTGGCCGCGCCGGAGGCCGCCCGCTTCGGGTTGGACGCCGTCGACGGCCCGGAGCTGGCCTCGCTGCACTTCTGCCTGAGCCTGCTGCTGGACCATTCGGCGACCTTCCCGGACGCCGACCCGATGCGGTGGAGCCCCGCCGTGTCCGGGCTCTTCCTGCTCGACTGGGTGCACCGCCGGGCCGTGCTGGACATGGACGACGCGGCGATGCTGCCCCGCGTGCTGCGCGCCTGGGCCCGGTACGCGTCGCGCCAGCGTGGGCTGCCCGAGACGGCCGCGACGCGCACCGACGAGGCGATCGAGGAGATGGTGCCGGAGTTCGCCCGCCTCTACTCGACCGGCGAGCGGCGCAGCCCGGCCACCGCGGCGGTGGCGCAGCTGATGGCCGACGGGGTCGACCCGGACGACCCGGCAGCACTGGACGCCTGGATCGAGGCGAACCGACACCGCCTCGCCGACGACGGCGCCTGACGGCATCCCGGGCGGCCGGCACCTCGCCGCCCGCCCGGGACCCATCGGCGCAGCGCTCACGGTCAGCGCAGCGCGCCCGGTCAGCGCAGCAGGCCGAAGACCACCCCGGCGATCAGTGCTCCGAGCACGCCGCCGGCCAGCACCTGCCCAATGGTGTGGTCCCGTAGCCGCACCCGGGACCAGCCGACCACGCCCGGCAGCGGCGCGGCGACGAGCAGGTGGGTCCCGAAGGTCAGCACCAGGATGATCAGCGTGCCAGCGGCCACCGCCGAGTGGATCGACATCTTCCACCAGTGGCTCACCGACACGGCCACCACCAACCCGACCAGCCCGGACACCGCCAGTGCCAGCAGCGGGCGGGGTGCGCCGAGCACGGCGAGCAGGGCCAGCCCGGCGGCGACCGAGCCGAGGCCGACGAGCAACGGCACCCGCCGCTGGTCCCGACGGCCGACGTGGTGGTCCGTGAGCCGACCACGGCGTACTCCGCCGACGATGTAGGCGAACGGAATGCCGGTGACGAAGAGCGTGGCGAGCAGACCCCACGCCAGGCCGTGCCGGGCACTGGGCGAACTGTGCCAGCTCACGGTGACCATCAGCAGTGTCACCAGCACCGCGGGCGCGGTCAGCTCGGTGACCAGCCGGGCGACCCGCAACCCCGGGCCTGGCCGGGCGGTGACCGGGCGGAGTTCCGCACCGCCGCCCACGCCACCCCCTCCGGTACGCGCCTATCGCCGACCGGCGCCGGCACCGGGCCGGTCGCGCCTGACCGTCACCGTACCGCCGGGGACCTCGTGAGGTGAGCCCGTCCGCCCAGCGGCGAGGGACTGGCCGTGGGGGCCGGTCGGACGGACGGGACCGTCAGGGATGTCGTGACGGTCGGGCCGGGCCGGCTGGGCGGTGAACCGGGGCTGGCGGGCGGCGCGGCCGTGATGGCCGGCGCGGGCGTGGTGGTGGCCGGCGCGGGCGTGGTGGTGGCCGGAACGGGCGTGGTGGTGGCCGGAACGGGCGTGGTGGCCGGCAGGGAGAGGGTGCTGGTCGGCACGGCGG